>NZ_JAKZGV010000049.1:0-33278 GCF_022557375.1 Shewanella sp. MM_2022_3 | reverse complement strand
TAAAGCCTATATTTATCAAGTTCTTTAAAAAATAAATCCGACACAAACTTTCCATTTTTAATCAAAAAAATATCGGTAACCATCTAAAAAGACACTATATCGATAAAAACATACACCTAACTATATTTATCGCCGCAATACCTTGAAAGAGCACATTAAATTGAATAGTTCATTGTGTTATCAACATTGGCCCACCAATGACTGTCATAAAGACAATTAATGTCATTGTGACAACCTTTATTGCTATCAAAAAGACACTACTAAGAATTTAAATTAAATTTTTTTCCTTTATTTTCAATAACAAAAATACTTGGCACATATTGCGCAATAGCAAATTACAGGTATCAAAATGACGTTGGATTAAGGGGATTTATGAGCAAACAAAAACTCACCGCTATCGCACTATTATTAGTGTTGATTGCCTCATTTACTGTACTACTGAGCGTAGGCAGTGAAATTTATCGAGAAAAACCACCCATTCCCAGTGCATTTGTCGATGTGAATGGCCAAGTTATCTTTAGTGAACATGATATAGAACAAGGTCAATTAGTATGGCGCTCAATGGGCGGCCATCAACTCGGTTCGATTTGGGGACATGGCTCCTATGTCGCCCCCGATTGGACCGCAGACTGGTTACATAGAGAAGCCCAAGCTTGGCTCGACCTGCGCGCCAAGCAACAATATCAAACGCCTTTCGAGCAACTAGGTTCCCAAGAAAAAGCGGGGCTTGAACAAGCATTAAGGGATGATTTACGCCATAACAGTGTTGAACAACAGATCGATGGTACTCAGCTTATCAGGCTATCGACCACACGGGTAGAAGCAATTCGCACGGTTAATCAACACTATTTATCCTTGTTTGGTGATGACCCTAAACTCAGTTCACTACGCGAACAATACGCCATGAAAGAGGGCACAGTGCCCGATGTTACACGCCGTGAACAACTTAATGCGTTCCTATTTTGGGGGGCTTGGGCTGCCATCACTGAACGCCCCGATGCCCCCTATACATACACCAATAACTGGCCGTTCGATCCTCAATTAGGCAATACTCCCACCTCGGATAATATTGTCTGGTCGATACTCAGTATCGTGACCCTGATAGCGGGTATTGGTGGATTGCTATGGCACCATGCCAGCGGTAAGCACGAAAGCCTGCCTAAGCCGTCGGAACAAGACCCGCTGTTTTTCACTAAACCAACCGCTTCACAAAAAGCCGTCGGCAAATACTTCATTACGGCGATAGGTCTCTTTTTACTGCAAATTTTACTCGGAGGTATTACCGCTCACTATGCGGTAGAAGGCCAAGAGTTTTATGGTTTACCTATTGCGGAAATACTCCCCTATTCAGTAACGCGTACTTGGCACACCCAATTAGCCGTATTTTGGATCGCAACTGCTTGGTTAGGTACAGGGCTGTATATTGCACCTGCGTTATCGGGCTATGAACCCAAATATCAACGAATAGGCGTTAACGTACTCTGGGTAGCCTTAGTGGTGGTTGTGCTCGGTTCAATGGCGGGCGAATGGATTGGGGTACAACAGTATTTTGACCTCGATATGAACTTTCTCTTTGGCCATCAAGGATATGAATACATAGATCTTGGTCGAGTATGGCAAATCTTACTCCTCGTTGGGTTATTGATTTGGCTCGCCCTAGTCACCGCCGCCATCAAACCCGCCCTCAAAGTTCAAGGCGAGATGCGCCCTGTTATTTGGGTACTCTATGCCTCCTGCGTCGCAATTGGTTTGTTCTATGGCGCCGGCCTCTTTATGGGCAAACACTCCAACTTAGCGATTGCAGAATACTGGCGTTGGTGGGTAGTACATCTGTGGGTTGAGGGCTTCTTCGAAACCTTTGCGACTGCCGTTATCGCCTTAATGCTGGTACGTTTGGGCTTAATCCGTGGCCGTAGCGCCAACGGTGCGGTCTTGTTTACAACGGTAATCTTCTTAACCGGTGGTTTAATCGGCACTTTACACCACCTCTATTTTACTGGCACACCAACCTCGGTTATCGCCTGGGGCGCAATTTTCTCGGCCTTAGAAGTGGTGCCTTTAGCCATCATAGGTTTTGAAGCAATGGAAACCTACCGCTTGCGTAAAGCCAGTCCATGGATGCAGCGTTATCACTGGGCGATTATGTTCTTTGTGGCTACCGCGTTTTGGAACTTAGTCGGTGCCGGTATGCTAGGCTTCTTAATCAACCCGCCAATCTCGCTCTATTACATTCAAGGGTTAAATACCACTGCCACACATGGTCACGCCGCCTTTATGGGGGTTTATGGCATGCTCGGCATGGGATTAATGCTTTTCTGTCTGCGCGGTCTAACTGGCAATATGCAGTGGAATGACAAAATGCTCAAAGGCGCCTTCTGGAGCCTCAATATTGGCCTAGCGGCTATGGTGTTTATGTCACTATTACCTGTAGGGATTACGCAGTTTTTTGCGGTCATCGACCACGGCTATTGGTATGCCCGCTCGCCAGAGGTCATTCATAGTCCGCTGGTTGAAAGACTGGTATGGATGCGTATGTTTGGGGATATCATCTTCAGTATCGGCGGATTATTGATGGGCACCTTCTTATTTGACTTAATTAGAAAAGCCCTGAATAAACCTGCAAAGTTACAAGGGGAACAATTACTACCAGACCACTAACACCAGACTAAATACCGGTTAGTCCCACACCAAGGTGCCATTGCTGGCACCTTGGTTGCCTAATCTCTAGCAGCTACGTTGCGGTGAGTCATTCCTGCATACATTTTGCTGTTAGTCGTGTTTAAACTACATGTGTCAATATAACAATCAATGGTATAAATCAGGGTAATCTAGCTGCTGGAGTTTTTATGGCCCTTAGTCAAACCGATCTTACCCGTATCGCCCTCGATATCACCTCAGGTTTAGCCCATAGAGACCGATTCTCACGGCTGCTCAACACCGTTAGAGAAAACTTACACTGTGATGCCGCTGCGCTACTCACGTTTCATGGTCAGTATTTTACCCCACTCGCCATCGATGGTTTGAATGATGACGTACTAGGCAGACGTTTTATCCTTAATGAGCACCCAAGGCTTGAGGCTATTGCCCGTGCGGGGGATATAGTGCGCTTCCCAGCTGACAGCGAACTTGCAGACCCTTACGATGGTTTAATCCCCAATCAAACAGGCGCATTAAAAGTGCATGCCTGTATCGGACTACCGTTATTTGCCGATGAACAGCTTATCGGGGCCGTAACTATCGATGCTTTTAATCCTCTGCAATTTGATCAATTCAGCAATGCCGAGCTACGCAGTTTAAGTGCCATTGCAGCAGCATCTTTAAGTAATGCTTTACTGGTTGAAAAACTTGAACGTATGGCCCTAAACAGCCATTCAACCCATGCACAAGAAAATAGCCCTAACCTGAGCCAGAATGCCGAAATCATTGGCCATTCGCCCTTAATGCAAAGTTTGAACCGAGAGATTGAAGTCGTAGCCCATAGCGATCTGAATGTGCTGATCTTGGGCGAGACCGGTACAGGCAAGGAGTTAGTCGCCCAGGCGATACATCAAAAATCTGCAAGATCCAGTAAACCATTGGTCTATCTAAATTGTGCAGCACTCCCCGAATCGGTTGCCGAAAGCGAACTCTTTGGTCATATCAAAGGTGCGTTTACAGGTGCAATTAGCCATCGCAGTGGCAAATTTGAAATGGCCGACAAAGGGACACTCTTTCTAGACGAGATTGGCGAACTGCCCCTCACACTCCAAGCCAAGTTATTGCGAGTATTACAATATGGCGACATACAAAAGGTAGGTGATGATCGCAGCCTAAAAGTCGATGTTCGCATCATAGCCGCAACCAATAAAGATCTTAAAACAGAAGTGCTTGCAGGTCGTTTTAGGGCAGACCTTTACCATAGGTTAAGTGTTTTTCCGATACTGGTTCCGCCCTTACGGGAGCGCGAACAGGACATCACACTTCTGAGCGGATTCTTTGCTGAACGCTACAGGCAAAAACTCGGGATGAAACAACTTAACTTCAGCAACAGTAGCCTACTCTTGCTCAATCAATATACTTGGCCGGGTAATGTACGCGAACTGGAACACGCTATCCATAGGGCGACAGTTCTAGCACGCGTAACCGCACAGGACGGCTGCTGCACCATTGCGCCACAACATTTCGATTTACCTGTTACACTTAACACCTCAAAAATGAGTTCATTGGCAATCACGTCGTTGAGCTATGCAACGCAAATCCAGCAAGAGTTTGTTAGCTTATCCCTAGCAACCGACACATTTCAGCGCGACTACATCAAACAAGTCTTTACCACACATACTGGCAATTGGGCTGCCACGGCAAGGACATTAGGAGTTGACCCAGGCAATCTGCATCGGCTCGCAAAACGTTTAAAGCTAAAATAAGCAATAAATACGCTTTATGAACCATATTTCAGTTGAAATAATATCCAAAATAAGGAAGGATGCGAGCTTCGCGCGCCAGTGCATTGTGTATTACAATTTGCCGCCCGATTTTGGGAAGAAACTGCCGCGTAAAACAGGTTATTTTATTAACAGGAATCGTAGTATCCGCTTATGAGTATGCTTCGCACCACAGCTTTATTATTGACTTTGGTTTTTCCAAGTCTCTCCGCTTTAGCAACGGAATACCATTTACCGTCTTCTAAGAGCCGGTTAGTTGGCGAGAACCTGTATTACACAGTGCCAGAGGGTAAACATACCCTCGAAGATATTGCCGCTCAGTTCCAACTCGGCCTAAGCAACTTGCTGGAAGCAAACCCTGGTGTTGATCCGTTTCTTCCAAAGCCAGGCAGTAAATTGTTAATTCCTAAACAATTAATTCTGCCCAATGCGCCACGTGAAGGCATAGTAATCAACGTTGCTGAAATGCGTCTGTATTACTATCCAAAAGGCAAAAATACCGTGGAAGTTCTACCTATCGGTATTGGCCAAATTGGTAAAGACACGCCAGAAAACTGGGTAACCAGCGTGCAACGTAAACGTGCTAACCCGACATGGACACCAACGCCACGCATTCGTAAAGAATATGCGGCAAGGGGCGAAATTCTGCCAGCGGTATGGCCAGCAGGTCCAGATAACCCAATGGGACTGTATGCACTCTACATTGGTAACTTGTATGCCATCCATGGTACCAACGCAAGCTTCGGTATTGGTTTACGTGTTAGCCAAGGCTGCGTGCGTTTACGTCACGATGACATTGAACATCTGTTCAAAACCGTGCCAGTTGGAACACGTGTACAATTTGTGAACCAACCGATTAAAGCGACCGAAGAGCCAGATGGAAAGCGTTATTTAGCCGTGCATCAGCCGCTATCACGCACTATTGCTGAGTTTGAGTCAAACGAGCCTGTGGCAATTGCTTTACCAAAAGACATCGCTAAGTTTATTGCCAAAGCTGATACCGACTCCAGCGTGATCAAAAAGCTACTGGACGAGCGCACAGGCGTACCGACAATTATTAATCAATAGTTGTATGGCTAGGGCGTGTTAACGCTGCTTACTCTATAAAAATACCCGCCTTGGCGGGTATTTTTATATTGGTTGCAATGAAGCTTTGTAATCAATCACATAAAGGCGCGCATAGCGCTAAGAAGTGGGTCATTGCCGCGCTATTTGCTAACACCCGTTGATCAAAGTTTTGCAACGCTGGCGTTTCGGTACAGGCGCCAACACGCGCGCCACTGCGCACTAAACATGCCTCAAACGACGTATCGAAATGATTGAAAATCAAGCCATCTTTAACCGGGCAACCATCAATCTCACCATCAACAGCAATGGGGAAATATCCTGCCAGCGTATCGCGTAAATCGAGACTAAAACGTCCAGGCACTTGGCTTGGCTCAAAAGAATAAACATAAGCTTCATGACTTAAGACGTCTTCATGGCAGGTTAAAATACCATCACGACTCGCTGCAATCAGTAATTGTGCGTGTTCTAACAGTAATTTACCTTCAACTGAGGTGCTCTCATTTGCCTTAGGTTTACCGTTTTCAAATACAAAGCCTCGGTTAGGGTTTTCACCAAATTTGTTAAATCGGTGGCCGCGTTTAAACCCCGTCGGATTCACCAAAGGCAAAATACTTAAGTTTACCCGTTCGAATAATTCGACTGATGCCTCACTTAAAAAGTGCAGTAATCCCCAAGGACCAGCTGACTCTTCACCGTGAAATCCTGCGCTGATCAATAACGAAGGTAAGCCAGATTTCGCGGCAGGTGACTGATACAGACTGACACTGTATTTACCCACGTCACCGAGTTTTTTCTCAACCATCCCCAAACGGGACATTTCCTGCTCAAGCTGTAGATAAAAATTATCGATATCAGTGCTTTCACAGTTAAAAATATCGCTTTTCCACTGAAAGGATTCGAACGGAGATCTGCTTACCATATCTTGTACTTATGCCAGAAAAAGAACTGTGCCATCATAGCAGCTCTTTACAAAAACTGAATGCTATTCAACTGATTTAGATGAAATCCGACGAGTGTCTGACGCGCCAACACCATCACTGCGTTATGCCATCAATCGGAAATTGAGATGGGATGCCAAATGAACACACACACCCGCCTTGGACTTGCTATATTGGTAATGCTGCTTAGTCCAGCGCTCAAGGCACAATGTCAAATCGAAGGCGCTGCAACGCTATATCAATTAGAATCACGCATCGAAACTTACTCCCTCGCGAATGGCCTTACCGTACACTTATTGCCCCTTGAGGATAAACACACCCTCACCATTGCCAGCCAATTTACTGTGGGGGCGCGCAACGAGACTAAGGGGCAAACGGGATACGCGCATTTGTTCGAGCATATGTTATTCAAGGGCAGTGAACAGGCACCCGGCGACACCTATGCACAACAGCTAAGCGCCTTAGGCGCCCGCTTTAATGCCAGCACCCACTTCGATTACACCAATTACTATGTCACTCTGCCGAGCCAAGCCCTCGCCTTGGGCTTGTTCCTCGAGGCCGATCGTTTTATTCGCCCCGATTTGACCGAAACCACAGTGAAAAATCAGCAAGAAACCGTGCTCCAAGAGATGGCGCAGACCATAGATAATCAACCCTATGTGCGTAGTGCGATGGAATTTCTGCTAGCACAGGTTAAAGATACGCCCTATGGCCACGGTATTATCGGTAGCCGTGAGGATATTACTCAGGCAAGTCCCGAGCGGTTAATCGCCTTTCACCGCGCCCATTATCGTCCCGATGCGATGCAGTTATCTCTGGTCGGCACACTTCCCTCCGACGTCAAGTCGCTTATAGCACAACACTTTAGTGCTTGGCCCACGCCTAATCAGCCGATTGCCAAATTTGACGAGCTAAAAATCAACCCTAAGCCCGTGCATGCGGAGCTTATCGATGAACGTGGTCCTTGGCCCGGCTTACTGCTTGCGTGGCATACGGTAGGTAAAAATCATCCCGATGCTGCCGCTATACGCCTGCTCGAAGGCTATTTATTTCAAAATACTCGCAGCGCCCTCGCACAAATCAGCCAGCACGATCCGGCACAAATGCTGAGTTATTCACTGCCCTTTGAGCTAGAAAATCATGGCATAACCAATCTGGTATTAGTGCCAAGGGCAAAAACCTCCCTTAATGCGCTAACCGACATGATCTTAGCGTTAGTTAAGCAAACCCAACAAACTCGCATAAGTGATGCAACACTTTGTCAGCTCAAACAAACCTGGTTAAACCAGCGTTTGGGGCAGCTCGACAACACTCAATCCCTAGCCACCTTACTATCAGCCACCGACAAACAGGATCAAGCCCATCCCTTAACGGCGCAATGGGAAAGGGTTAACGCAGTAACCACAGCGGATATCCAGCGCGTTGCCCTGCAATACTTTACTCCCAATATGGTCAGGGTTGATCTGTTACCGCCTTGGTATATCCGCTTTGGAAAAACCTTACTCGAATGGTTACCCGCAGGTATTAGCGACGATTTAGAGGATGCAGTGCTATGATGAAAACATTCAGCTACAACTGCTTAATGCCAACATCAAGATTATCTAACGCACTGCAAACCATGAGTATTGGTCTTATTGCTGTCATACTGGGTGCCTGTCAGCAGACACCGCTTAGCTTTACCCCAACTCAAGCGCCCAGTTTGGCAAACTTTGATACCCAACCCAACCTACCTCAAGTCGGGAATATTTATCTTCCCAATGAGCAACCTTTTATTGATGTCACCCCCAATGGCGTCACCCTACCTTACCAGTTACAGCGTACGACTAGCGCGACTCAAAACCTTAGTAACAGAATGAGCCTAGTAGCAATTAGCCCCACTATACCCTTTGATAATCCTGATATTTTACAAGTCGCCTTTCAGGAAAAAGCTCGTAGCCTAGCGCTGACCCAAGCCGATGCTTGCCTTGAAACCTTCGAAACTCGAGTCACGCTGCATAGCATTAATATCAGCTTAACGTGCCCCGCATCAGCTAATCATCTCTACCAGTTACTGATACAGTTTTGGCAACCCGATGCATTTAGTGAAGCGGCGGCAATCGATATCGATAATATTCGTCGTCAATTGAAGCTTAATAAGCATTTAAATGCCTTTAGTGGCGCCGAAATCGATAAAGTCTGGCGGGACAAACTCCTAGGGACAGCACATCCCTACAACAAGAACATCAACAATCAGGCCTTGTTTGACTCACTTAGCCTAAGCGAACTGTCGCGGCTACAGCAGAACACCTTTGCTCAGGCAAACTGGCAGTTATTCTTACCTAATCATGCGCAAACCGAGTTTGATATTAAGCAGAGCCTCAGCCATTGGCCCACTCGCATAAATACGCACTCATCATCACACCTCATCAACACTCAAAAGCCACCACAATCCCGCACGCTGTATTTGATTGATGCACCGGGTAGTGTGCAAACACAAATGCGAATAGGGTATGCCCTCGACGATAAGCATTTGTCAGCGCGGGATATGCCGTTAGCTTGCCGCAGCTTAGCCGCACTCTTAGGACGCAGTTTTTCCGGACGACTCTATTACGATTTGCGAGAAAAGCGCGGTTTGACCTACGGGATCTATGGTCAGTGCGCCAATGCACCACTCTCCACTAGCATCAAGTTTTATGGCAGCACGGCAATAGAACATACGGGCGCCTTTGTGGTGGGGATCTTAGATCATTTGAAACTGCTGGCTTCAACGCCTTCAAGCGAAGGGGAATTAGCCGCCCTAAAAACCTATCTGATTGGCGAAGCCTTGTTAACGCAAGATAATCCTAACCTGAGCGAAACCCAATTTATTCATCAACAGGTGCTTAGATTAGATCCACAATCAATACAAGCCATAAACCTTAAACTGCAGGCGCTATCGCCCAATCAGTTGATGCAATTAGCACAACAAGCGTTTTATGGTGAACCTTTAATCATTTTACGGGGAGATGTCGCCAAGATCTCGGCGGATCTCTCAGCTAAGCTGCCGGGATGGCAACTAGAGGAGGTCAAGGTGAATGATTAATATCGTTATAATTTATCCTTAGGAACATCACTCACGTTGCCTTGCTGTAACATTTGGGCATGGCCTTGTTCCATTTGCGCTAAGTCTTCCATAGCAGCGCCCGAGTCGATATTCGTATGGGCTTGATGATTTTCAGCACTGCTGGTCTCGACCTTATCCGAGGTTATCAATGCAGCATTTTGCGACTCGTTATCGGTAGCGGCCATAACGCCATTCGGCGCTAAAGAGTCATCTTTTACTGGCGATAACAACATAGACTCAGTTGTCACTGACGGACTCTGCTCAGTACTCACTGACGTTGAAGCCGTTTGACCAAGGGTTGTGAACCATGAAGTCAACGGTGTTGGTGCCATCATTCCAGCAACCGCGATGAGCGCAACTGCAGCAGCACCATAGGACAACCATTTGTGTACTCCCTGCCGATGATCTTTAGGCTCGCTGGCATATAAGGCGTTAACGTGAGCGGTTTTCGCATTGGAAGCAATAACGTCTGGCGCTAAGGTCTGAAGTAAGTCGGGCAAATGATCCAATTCAGTATTTTTTAGGCGCTGACCGATAAATTGTCCGCCCTCATAAATCTCTAATTGATGGCTCAACACTTCGCCTTCAACGACACCAGAACTCACAATCACTAACTTATTACAACGCACTTTGCCACGAAAAACCCCGCAAACTCTCAGTTCATCACAACTCACTTCACCCATGATCTCACCGCCAAACTCAATTTTAATCAGTCCAGCACCGCGGATCTTACCTGTTAATGCCCCCGCAACGAATGCCGTGCCCGCCAGTTGCATCTCACCTTCAATTGCGGTTGAAGCACTGATAAATGTGGCACTATGGCCTTTGCTACCCATAGGTTTAGTTCCAGATCATTATTTTTGTGAAAAAGATGTTAGGTTAAAAGTTCTCAATAATAAAGCATTGGATTCCTTTGATATTTAACCAGGCTGTGTTTTAGACAAGATTTTAGCCCTGCAACAATCTATGTTAGGCTGAAGACGATTGGGCTGATATCTCAACCCATATTGGTCCTAGCACCGCCTAAAATTGACTCAATTTATGACAAATTCCATGACCTTCAACCCGTTGTCACCCTCAACTCAAAACCAAACACCATTAGCCATTTATCAAGCCAAAATCGGCGCCGAGCTGATTGAAGATCCCGCGCAGGCGCAGGCAGTGCTCGCCTTAGATAAGTTGTATCAGCAGATTATTGGTCGAACAGACGCTCAGCCACTCAAAGGTTTATATCTATGGGGCGATGTCGGACGAGGTAAAACCTTTCTGATGGATTTGTTCTTTGATGCTCTGCCACAGCAAGAAAAACTGAGATTGCACTTTCACCGCTTTATGGCGCGAGTGCACCAAGCCTTAAAGGAACATGCGGGGCAGCGCGATCCCCTTAAATTGATTGCAAAAAATTTAGCAAAGGAGTGTAAGGTACTCTGCTTCGATGAGTTTTTTGTCTCAGATATTGGCGATGCCATGATCCTCGCAGGTTTGTTTGAAACCTTGTTTGCCCATGGAGTCGTGCTGGTTGCCACATCCAACATTCCCATCGAACGTTTATATGAAAATGGCCTAGCAAGGCACAGATTTTTACCCTGCATTGCCCAGCTCCTAGCCCATACCCAAATGCTGCATCTGAATGGCGAGCAAGACCACAGGTTGCACGCCTTGAATCACGAACCGTCGGCAGAGGCCATCGCCGCCATCTCAAACCATATTGGACTAAGTGGCACACTGGATTTTGATGGTATTTTTACCACACTCACTCAAGGCGCAAACACTGTTCAAACAAGAACTCTGCGAGTCTGCCAGCGGGATATCCCCGTCGTGCGCGCCACAGCTGAAGGCCATCTCCCCTCCGTCGCTTGGTTCGACTTTTATGCCCTGTGTGATGGCCCGCGCTCACAACTCGATTACATCGAAATTGCCAGTCGATTTAAGATCGTATTGCTGAGCGGTGTTCCCAAACTGGGCGGCGAAGTAAAAAGTTGGATCCGCGCCCGCGGCACTGAGGATGGCACTGGTGCAAACCAAGCGGCCACTACCGGAGAGCGGCAACTCTCTTACGCCGCCAACGATGATCCTGCTCGGCGTTTTATCAGCCTTATCGATGAGTTATACGATCAAGATGCCAGTTTATATTTAAGCTGCGACGTCCCACTGATGGATCTCTACCAAGGCGGCGCCCTCAGTTTTGAGTTTCGACGCACCTATAGTCGGCTAATCGAAATGAGCCACAGCACAAAACAATCCTGAACCCTCAACACGCCCGAAGAAGCGGCAGCGGTCAACCTCTACCGTAACCCTTTACCGAGACAAACTTTCAGGCGCAAAGATAGCACTTAACTGCTGAATATCCGCCGCAACCCACTCTGGTTCGATACACTCGGCAAGATGGGTCGCCATAAACGCCACAAGCTGCATTGCGGCATAGGGCAAACGCTTGTCCCGACGGCCAACAAGATACCAATTACTCTCCAGTGGAAATCCGTTCACTGACAAGATTGCGGGTTTTTCACGCCCTTCCTGTAGGGTGTGGGCAGAAATAACCGATAAGCCTAAGCCTGATGCCACGCTCAAGCGGATCGCTTCATTACTCTCAATTTGCATCGTTTCACTCAAGGCGATCCCTTGAGCGCTACACCAAGATTCAAACATCAGCCGAGTTGCCGAGCCGGGCTCGCGGATAATAAAACGCTCTTGCTTCAATTCACTAAAGCGAACTTGTTGACGGCCAACCGCCCAATGATCCTTAGGCGCGATAAGCTGCAGCGGATTTTTAATGATCCTCGCCGATAACACTTGCTCACCACTGGGTGGATGACTGAAGAGATATAAATCATCTTCTTGGCGCTCAAATCGTCCCAAAATATGCGCGCGGTTACCGATATTTAAGGTCACTTTGACCTGCGGAAATTGTCGATAAAACGCCCCTAAAATCCGTGGTACCACATATTTTGCCGTAGTCACTAAACCGATATTGATATGGCCAATGCTGCCACCTCTGGCTTGCTGGATAAAGGCATCGAAATCTTCAAAGCGGCTCAATGTGTCGCAGGCGGCTCGGTAAAGCTCTTGCCCTATTAAGGTTGGCGACATACGGCCATCAATACTGTTCAGCAAAGGTTCGCCCAAAATATCCGCTAACTTTTTAAGTTGCAGTGACACTGTGGGCTGAGTAAGGTGCAGGGTGCGAGCCGCCGCCGAAATATTGCCCAATCGAACCACCTGCACATAAACCTCAAGTAACCGAAAACTCAAATGCCGTAGTTTTAATTGACCTTGAGAAGATTTATCCATAGATAATTATCTATACCTAATTAGCAAATAATTTATTTTTCAATATATCGAATTAGGTTCAGAATCTCCAGCGTTCAATGGTTTTCAAATAAAATGATAGCCTTAAAATATTAATGCCTTTATTAATGAGATACTTATGCCAGATATTGTCATTGCATTTTTCGCCTTAGGTTTGCTCGCAGGCTTAGTCAAATCCGACCTTAAAGTGCCACCTGCCATTTACGAAACCCTATCCATTTTGTTAATGCTGACCTTAGGGTTAAAGGGCGGAATGGCACTGCATGGTCATACTCAACACTTAGAGATCACTGAACTCGTTGCTGTTGTTGCACTGGGTTTGATCATCCCATTAGTACTTTACCCTGTGCTCACGCGCTTAGTTCGGCTCGGACGCACGGATGCTATCAGTATCGCAGCCCATTATGGATCGGTCAGCGCAGGCACATTTGCCGTTGTTATCGCCATGGTGGAAAAATCAGGGATGATATTAAGACCGGAAACCACCTTATATTTGGTGTTACTCGAACTCCCAGCGATTGTGGTTATGCTCTGGTTACACCGATATTTAAGCGCTAAACAGCCGCTAGAAGCTACAGCGCCTAATACTCAGCAATCGAGCATACTGCATGAGGCCTTGACCAGCCGCGGCGTAATACTCCTAGTGGGTGGAGTCGTCATCGGTTGGCTTTATGGTCCGACAGGGCTTGCACCCATTAGTCCTGTATTACTAGGTGGTTTTAAAACGCTACTGGCCTTGTTTTTACTGGAGATGGGATTAGTCACAGCGAAAGTCTGTTTACCACTCCCATTGCAGCAGTGGCGCTTATTAGTTTTTGCCGCCGTCACACCTTTTGTCTTGGCATGGTGTGGGATTGGAGTGGGGTTATGGCTCGAGTTACCTGCCGGAAGCATCTTAGTGCTTGCAGGTTTAAGTGCCAGTGCCTCTTATATTGCCGCACCCGCCGCCATACGAGCCGCCATTCCCGAAGCGAATATCGGACTCGCTATGCTAGCATCCCTCGGGATTACCTTTCCGGTGAACGTGTTAATCGGTTTACCCTTGTACCAACACTGGATAATGCAAATTACCGGATAACAATTTGTCATAAGGGAGACTCAGGTCTCCCTTTTTATATCCACCATTAAGGGTTATTTGAATGATGTTCGGCTTTATCTTGATACATTGCCCTATCGGCAGCATCGAGTAAATCCTCAAGATTGATATCCGAATCAGGCGACCAATGGGCGATACCTATGCTGGTTTTTAAGGGGTTTTGCTGTGGATGTTGTTGATTATATTGGTCAAGTAATAATTGAAATCGTTTGATGGCAAAGCCAACGGTATCGGGCTGCACTAAACTTAATAGCACCACAAACTCATCACCACCTAATCTCGCGATTACATCGGATTCCCGAAATGCCGCCATTAAAATATGGGCAAAATCATAAAGTACCTGATCGCCCTTGCGATGGCCAAAACGGTCATTGACCTCTTTAAAAAAATCCAGATCAAAAAAGACTAACGCTGCCTGAGAATCCATGCGTCGACAACTAGCAAGAGATTGATAAGCAAGGAGTTCAAATCCTCTCCGATTAGAAATCATCGTTAAAGGATCTAAAGTATTCTGCGCAATAGACAACAACTCAGCCTCAACCATCTGCCCCAAATCCGTTAAGGTTTCGATATCATCTTCGCTAAATTCCCTCGGCTCATTATCAATTAAGCACAACGTCCCCACCCGATATTCGCTATGAATAGTCAAAGGATAACCAGCATAAAAACGAATATGGGGAGACTGAGTGACTAAAGGATTATCGTGAAAACGGGGATCCGTTAAGGCATCGTTAACGATAAAAATACCATCGTGATTAATGGCGTGGGCGCAAAACGACACATCCCTTGATGTCTCCGTCACCGCTAATCCTTGCCGGGATTTAAACCATTGACGATTTGCATCAACTAAGGTCACCACGCAAATCGGCAGAGCAAAGATCCGCCGAGTCAGCCGAGTGATCCTGTCAAATCTTTCCTCGGCATCGGTATCGAGTATATTCAATGCCCTTAAGGTGGCTAAACGTTGCAACTCATTCTCTGGGATAGGAGGTAATTGCATAGCTCGCTCCAACTCTATATCAAGCATCGACTCACTACTTGATTCACTTGTTTTTACTTACTCAAGTATCGTCTGATAAATGGCGAGTATCCGCTCCGCATGAGCAGCTACATCGGCGTAAGCCAACTTCCCTGATTTTTGCTGTAGGGTTAGACGATGATTTTCATCCCTTAACCAGCAATAACTTTGGGTTAAATGTTGAGCGCTCATCAGTGGCAAGAGCTCAAGCTCAGCCAACACGCCGAAGATACGCACATTATCTGACCAAATTGACAACTCAGGGTACTCATGGGCATTGGCGAGCACTAAGTATTGTGCAATAAACTCAATATCCGCAATCCCGCCAGGACTCTGTTTTAAATCAAACTCACCTTCGGCAACCTTAAGCAAATGGTCGCGCATCTTCTGCCGCATCTCACGTACCGCTTTTTTAAGCTCGTCTTTGTCCCTTGGCAGCTCTAAGACTGAAGCGCGGATTTGGCTAAACTTGACAGCCAAGCTATTATCACCAAACACAAAACGTGAACGCACTAACGCTTGATGTTCCCACGTCCACGCCTCTTGGGTTTGATATTCACTAAAGCGGGCGATCTCACTCACCATAAGACCCGATGCCCCCGAAGGACGCAGGCGCATATCCACTTCATACAGCTCACCCGAGGTCGTTCGCGTCGAAAATAAGTGCAGAATACGTTGAGCAAGTTTAAGGTAAAAATGACCGACTTCAATCGGTCGATCACCATTGGTTAGGCTATTGGTCATATTTTCCGGCGCTTCATACAGAAAAACCAAATCTAAATCTGAGCCATAGCCCAGCTCAATACCCCCTAACTTGCCGTAACCAATCACCGCAAAGCCCGTATCACTGCTTTCCGCTAGATAACTCGGCACGCCATGGCGCACCGCTATCTGCTGCCATGCCTGCATCACCACTTGTTCGATAATGGCTTCAGCCAAAAAAGTCAAATGGTCACTCACCTGCATCACAGGCAATACACCGGTGACATCGGCGGCGGCAATTTTAAGTTGTTGCGATAACTTAAATTGACGCAGTGCCTCCATTTGCTGCTCCATATCATCCTCTGGTACCCGCAGCAGATACTGGCGCAGCTCACTCGGATAATCATCCAGCGAAGTTGTATCGTATAGATGCGCTGGGTCGATAAGCTCATCAAGCAGCATAGGAAACTTTGCAAGTTGCACCGCAATCCAAGGACTTGCGCAGCACAGACTCACCAGTTGCTGACGGGCGCCGGGGTTTTCGCACAGTAACTCAAGGTAGGTAGTACGCGTTAAAATTTGCTCAAGCACTTTAGACACGGGCTCAAAAGCCGCCGACGGGCTAGGTTGATTAAGCAGCTCGTCGAGCAACCTTGGCATTAATTTATCAAGAGTTTCACGTCCACGCGGGCCAATCGAGCGTTTAGTCACGGTTTCACGCCAACGACTCAGTAAAGGCCAGAGTTTTTCATCATCAATCTGCTGCTCAGCTAACAAGTTGATTGCGTGATCATCCTGCTGTACGTTCCACAACTGCGCTGTCCAATGCTCGGCTTTTTCTTCGCCTTCTTCGCCGCCAACGGTAGCCTTAAAGTGACGATGAATTTTCGCCATCGCCGCCTCGATATGGGTACGAAGATCCGTTTCATTAGCTATCTCTAGCACATAACAAAGCCTCTCCCAATCGAGAGGATTATTCGGCAAGGTTTGCGTTTGTTTATCATCAATCGCTTGCAAAAGATTCTCGACACGGCGCAGCAATAAATAACTGTGTTTTAGCTCATCGACCGCCAGATATTCAAACTGCCCAAGGCTATAAAGGGTGCCCATAGCACCAAACAGACTTTGCTGGCGCAGCGAGGGTTCACGACCACCACGGATCAACTGGAAGCTTTGTACAACGAACTCCACCTCACGAATCCCTCCCGCACCGAGCTTAATATTGTCGGTTAACTGACGACGGCGGACTTCTTGAGCGATAAGTTGTTTCATTTTGCGCAGGGATTCAATCGCCGAAAAATCGATATAACGGCGATAAACAAAGGGGCGCAACAAACTGTGTAGCTCGTCGGAAAAATGATTCCAAGGCCCGAGCGAGCGGGCTTTAACCATGGCATAGCGCTCCCAATCACGCCCTTGCTCTTGGTAATAATCCTCAAGACCACTAAAGCTCACCACTAAAGGCCCGCTCTCGCCATAAGGGCGCAGGCGCATATCGACGCGGAATACAAAACCATCAACAGTAATTTGGTCGAGTAAATTAACGAGCCTCTGTCCCATTCGGATGAAAAACTGTTGATTATCAAGACTACGGCGACCGCCAACGGTTTCACCATGTTCTGGGAAAGTAAAAATCAGATCGATATCAGAAGAGAAGTTCAGCTCTCGGCCACCGAGTTTTCCCATACCCAAAATTAACAGCGGTTGAGGATTACCCGCCTTATCCATTGGTGTCCCGTATTGCGCGCACATCTCTTTATAAAGCCAATCCCTTGCGCCAATAACTAACGCCTCTGCGAGCGCAGAAAGATCGAGCAAAGACTCCTCTAAGCTGGCGTAATCTAAAAAGTCTCGCCATGCTAACCGCACCATTTGATAATTACGGAATCGACGCAATAGGCGTTTTGCCATGTCTTCGGTAGTGGCGCTGGTTAATAGCTCGCGTAACTGGGCATCAAACAATTTTCGTTCGACTTGCTGCAAATCATCGGCAAACAGGGTGTTGATCCATTCAGGAGAACGAGTTAATTGCACCGCGATATAATCGCTTAATCCTAAAACGTTTTTTAGTTCCTGCTGCTGCGCAGGCGTTAAATTTGCCAGTCCTTCTGACCATACTTCAGCGAGACGTGCCCAATGGCGCTCTGCGGCTTGAGTGATGAGGGGAGACAATGACTTATTACTGTCTTTTTGTACGGCCATAATAATCCCTAACAAATTTAAACATCGACATATTATGTCACAAATGATATAGAATGAAATCGCATCAGGTTTAACAAAGTTGCTATGCCTTAACGCGTGTTTCTATAAATGGCAAAACTTAAGTTCCCTCAAGAGAGCAACCCCTCTTTCTTGGCTGTTTAGGGTACTATAACCTGTGAGGCAAACATATTGGGCAAGTTGATTATTATTGTCCGCCCATATTTGAGTTTTATTTCAGCACTTTTGGAGAAAACATGGCAGGAATGCTAATGCGTGTTCTCACGTCGATGCTCATTTTGGCCGCGACCTTATCGCTAACGGGTTGTGGCGATGATCGGCCGGAGAAAATAGAGAAGTATCAACAACTCACAGAGCAGCGTCTCACAACCCTCAATACCATGCTTGATGACGGTCAGGTGCGTAATGCTAATCTGCTCAAGCAATATAGCAGCTTGCTAAAACAGCAAAAGCCCGATTTGGCGCCATTAGTAGATGAATTAGCCAAGGATGCAACCGCCGAAGGGCCCATGTATGCCTCGCTAAAACGCCGCTTAGCTGATGCCAAAAATTCGGCCAACTTTACCGATCTCGACCAACAATTAGCCGAGGTTGAGAATCTCTATCAAGCAGCCGATCCTAGCCTGTATAACGACATGCTATCCGATCCGGTGAACGTGATCGCAGATATGTCAGAGGGTAAGCTTGCCCGTGTCAATGCCATCAGCCGTGAAGCGGCGGCCCTTGCCAATAATGCCGAGGACTATGGCCCTGGTAGTCAACTAGTGGGTAACCCCGCTTATGGAAGTTGGCAGACTGACTCTAGTGGCATGTCTTTCTGGGCTTGGTACGGCATGTATTCCATGTTCTCCAACATTTTTCAGCGTCCAATCTATTACGACCGCTGGTCAGGTAACCGTGGATATAGTTATTACAACGACGTTGGCCGATATCGCTACACCTCGCCAAAACAGGTAGAAGCTCAAGCTAGAGTCTTTGCAGAAACGAAAAAACGTTTTGATTCTCAAGGAAAGCGCTTCGATAGCCCCTATGCAAAATCGCGTACAGGCTCAACCGCACTCTCCCGCGAGAGCACTAGCGCCCCCAAAGCAAATACTGCTGGTTCGAGCTCAGCAAATAAGTCGAGCGCACAATCTGGCAGTAAATTCCGCTCAAATTATTCTAAAGACAGCAGTTTCCGTAATTCCAGCAACCGCACGACCCGCAGTGTGCGCCGAGGCAAGTAACGTAAAGGATCTCCCATGACACTATTTCAGGATTTCGGTATCACACCAGAGCTAGTCACCATACTCGCAATCGACCTCACGATTGCGGTTATCCTATTGACGTTAATGCGTTATTTACAAGGATGGAGCGTAAGAGTAAATAGCAGTAAAGAACTGGCTGAACGCGATAACTTTGCCTTTGGGATCAGCACTGCTGGCGCAGTTGCTGCGTTAGGCATTGTGCTCACAGGCGCCATCACTGGTGCCGCAGCGCCCTCCTATTTAACTGAAGCGATAGGCATGAGTGCCTATGGTTTATTTGGTTTAATACTGATTAAATTTGGGCGCTTTCTACACGATAAAATCGCGTTAAATGAACTCGATAAAAATCAGCAAATTGTTAAAGGTAACGTGTCTGTCGCCATTGTGGATGCCAGTGTTGCTATCGCCACCGCAATCATTATTCGCGCAGTACTGTTATGGGCTGAAGATTTAACAATCGACACTTTTATTGCCATCTTTAGCGCCTTTGCGATTTCACAACTCATGCTGGTGCTTCTCACCCGCTTACGTGAAAAACGTTTCGCAAGCCGTAACCAAGATTCATCAATGCAACAGGCACTCGCTCAAGGCCATACCGCTTTAGCCATCCGCCACGCCGGATTTATGATCGCTATGGCGCTCAGCTTTAATGCTGCGAGTCACTTTATTCTTTTCAATCCAACGGCCTATGTCACTAACATCATTGGTTGGTTGGTGTTTTCAATCATAATGTTAGTCGTACTGACACTGCTGCTGTTTATCATTAAAAAGCTGGTTTTAGCACGTATCAATTTAGCGGATGAAGTCGAAAGACAACATAATATTGGTATCGCAGCCGTGGAAATGGCCATCAGTATTGCAATCGCACTTATCCTCACGGCCCTAATGGCGTAATCCAATGCACGAGTCACAATTAACCACTTCGGCGGCTAAACCTAGCCGCCTAGGCTGGTTCGACGATGTCCTATTACTGGGCATAATGGCCGTGCTCGCTGGGTGCGGTCTTATCTACGAATATCTGCTATCCCACTACGCAGGGCGGATTTTAGGCGCACTTGAGGCCGCCATCTATACCATGATCGGTCTGATGATCGTCTCCATGGGCCTTGGAGCCTTTGCCGCGCGTAAAATTAAGGATGCATTCACTGGCTTTGTGGTGCTCGAACTCACCGTCGCGCTCTGTGGTTCGCTGGCAATTCTAATTACCGCTGCCGTGATAGGTTTTGGCCAACAGCTACCGATGATCATCGCCAGCACCTTGGGCTTGCCGCCGGATCAACTGCCCGAAGGTGGGATGATTGGCACGCTACAAAAGCTTAGCGAATATCTACCTTATGTCTGGGGCGTGCTGCTCGGCTTGATGATCGGGATGGAAATCCCACTGATCGCAAGGGTAAGACAATCCCTTTCAGATGAACACCTACTCCACAATGCGGGCACAATTTACGGCGCAGATTATATTGGCGCAGGAGTTGGCGCGGCCATTTGGGTCGGCTTTATGCTGGCCATCGATATACAACTCTCCGCCGCACTGACCGCCAGCTTTAACTTGTTAGCTGGGTTTGTATTTATCTGGCGCTTTTGGCCAAAGATCCAAAGACCGAAATTACTGTTAGTGGGCCACTTAGTCGTCACTGGCGTATTGTTGCTGCTCGCCATTCGAGGGCCAAGCTGGGAGCAACAGTTCAACAATCTGCTTTACAAAGATAAGGTGGTCTATGCCAAGGCAACGCGTTTTCAACAGCTGACCTTTACAGAGCGCCTACGAGGCAATGGTCTTCCCCCCGTATATGCCTTGTATATCAATGGTCGTTTACAGTTTTCGAGTAGCGATGAACACATTTACCATGCGTTTTTAGTTCATCCAACCCTTGCGGCTAGCGCTCGTCATAACAAGGTATTAATCATTGGCGGCGGTGACGGGCTGGGCCTAAAACAAGTATTGCGCTGGGAACCTGAGCAAGTGACCTTACTCGACCTTGATGCGGCATTGGTGCAACTGTTTAAATCTCCCGATTCTGATATGCCTGCGCGTTTAAGCCAAGCCCTGCTATCACTCAATGGCAATGCGTTTAACGATCCTCGAGTAACGGTCATCCACGATGATGCCTTTAATGGAGTAGATAAACTGATTGCGAAAGGGGATAAATATGATGCGATTATTGTGGATTTACCCGATCCCAGCCATCCAGATCTGAATAAGCTTTACTCGGATTATTTCTATCGAAAACTTAAGGAACTAATGAGCAGTGATGGCGCTCTGACAGTACAGTCAACGTCACCCTATCATGCGCAAAAAGCCTTTATTTCAGTAGCAAAAACCTTGGCATTAGCGGGATTTGATGTAAAACAATATCACCACAATGTCCCTAGTTTTGGCGAATGGGGTTGGAGTATTGCCACCTTAAATGGCAAAGATGCTCAACATCGTTTAGCGCAGCTGACAGAGCTGCCAATTGTGGATGACTGGCTAACCTTAGGTTTAGTTAAAGGCGCGTTTGAATTTCCTGCCAATTTTTATCAGGATGCGACCAATATTAAGCCCAATGAACTGGGGTCATTACAGTTGTACCATTATCATCAACAGGCTTGGTCCGAAACCCAAGGACTGGATCTTTTTTAACGGATGAAGATAGTGCTTGACATATTATGTCTCAGTGCTATCTTTGAATACAGACATAATATGTCAATAAGGACAAATATGAATATCCATACTCTTGCTAATCACCTCAACAGCCTTGGCAATAACAGCCAGACCGGCTTCCAATTCGATTGCTATCCAATTGATGGTGAAGTCGAAGTGTTGCAAGTGAATGTGGTCGGCCGTGAAGAAATCCCGGTATTCGTATCGGTTACGGATAACCAAATTCTCTGCATCAGTTACCTGTGGGGCGAAAATGAAGTAAACCAAGAACGTCGCAGTGAAATGTTTGAAACCATGCTCGAATTAAACATTCCAATGCCACTGTCAGCCTTTGCCAAGATTGATGACAAATACGTGGTTTACGGTGCACTGTCTCTGCAATCTAGCATGCTCGAAATCGAGCAAGAGCTAGCAGTATTATCCGATAACTGTTTAGAAGTTATCGATGAAATGGTCGACTATCTGAAATAAGGAGCCACAACATGGGCATTCTGAATAAAATTTTAACAGCGTTTCGCGGTGGTGCCACCGAAGTTGGCCAAAGCATCGTAGACGCAAACTCGACCCGAATTTTCGAACAGGAAATCCGCGATGCCGAGAAACATTTAACCAACGCCAAGCGCGAACTGACCGATGTCATGGCCAAAGAAATGCAAGCCAGCCGCGAAGTTGACCGCTTAAAACGTTCAATTGCTGAGCACGAAGGCTATGTCACCCAAGCGTTAGACAAAGGCAATGAAGCCTTAGCGATTGAAGTGGCGGAAAAAATTGCCCAATTGGAGCAAGAACTATCTGAGCAGCAGACCGCCAATGATAGCTTCAGCGCCCATGCGGTACGCTTAAAAGATTTGGTGAAGAAAACCGAGCGTCAACTGTCTGATTATCAACGTCAGTTAAGCATGGTAAAAACCACCGAAAGCGTGCAAAAAGCCACGGCAACGATTACCGACTCTTTCGCATCAAGCAACTCTAAGCTACTGAATGCAAAAGACTCTTTAGAGCGTATCAAAGCGCGTCAGCAGCAGTTTGATGACAGATTAAAAGCAGCTGAAGCCTTAGCCGAAGAAGGCAGTGATAAATCATTGCAGGCTAAGTTAGCTGAAGCGGGCATTGGTGAGCAAAAATCCAATGCTAACGCTGTGCTCGAACGTATCAAGGCACGTAAAAGCTAATTAAGATTGACCAAACGCCGAGCACTGATGGGACCATCACCCCCTATTGTGCTCGGCTTTTTTGTTTTAGGTATACCAACATTCACCCAAGTCTAAGCTAACTCATGGGTTAGTTCAGAACATTGGCGCACAGCTTAGGAGCGAATATGGGATTTTTTAACAGTATTTTTGGTAAAAAGGCGCCTCCAGCGCGTGAACTCAATCATCCCTCCGCGCTCAAGATCGGTGACATGATCTCCATCGACAATAGTTTTGCACTGCCACCACAATTGCGCGGCCAACAACTCAAAGTCGAAGCCGTTAATACCTACGAATTTGAACGTAAACAACAAACCGAATGGGTACTCAAAGGGCATGGTAGTGACACCTTGTTTTTAAGCATCGAAGAAGACGATGAAACTTACCTTGCTTTTTCCCTTAAAATTACCCGCTCCCAGGTTGAGCAACTATTCGACCTAGAGCAATTTAGCACCCTGTTCGATGAGCCTGGACACGCCGAGCTCACCACCCAAGAGTTATCACCACCGTTAGCCGAGCAGCTCGAACAATGGTTGGGCAAGCAATACCACCAAGTGAGTTTTGCACTCTTTGGCTACTTCCACCGTGAAGATTATCGAGGACTTAAACCGCCGCAGGATGCCAATGGCGCCAGCGGTGAACCCTTCGAATATTATTTGCTGCTCGATGATGACGAAAGCCGCGCAGTCGAAGTTGAAGTGTATGAGGGTGGCGATACCGATGTGGTACTGACCTTATACCGCCCCTTGTCGGACATTCGCGACTACTGGCCAGGTCAGTAAAATTTGGCAAAAGATAAAGTGCGTGACTCGCACTTTATCGCTTAAGCCATTACAATCCCCATTGAATTGGCTCGCAATATACGGTTGATAGCAACAGGTAAAACCCAATGAGTAAAATGAAACACCCTCTTCCAGAGCAATGGCAGAAGAACCAAGATGCTGCAAAGGCGACTCAAGTGGCTTTCGACCTCGATGAAAAGTTTCAATATTCTATTCGTAAAGCGGCGCTCGATGCGGGCGTTAGCCCTTCCGATCAGATCAGAACGATTTTGGGCTTAAGTGTTTCAAAACGTCCGACTCGCCCCCGTTTAACCGTGTCACTTAACGCTGACGATTATGTGCAACTTGCTGAAAAATACGGCCTAAGTGCTGATGCCCAGCTTGAAATTAAACGTAGAGTGCTTGAAGATCTCGTGCGCTTTGTCGCAAAGGACTAATAATTTCAGCGTTAATCCTGCACAAAAACCGGCGTCAAATGGCCTGACTGGACTAACTCGGGCGATTTATCACAAAGTTAATTTACTCATAGCGTAAACTCTTTTACCTTAAACATTCGCCTTAAAACACAGGGATCATGTTAGGCATGACAGATAAAACCTCTTGGTCACTCCGCTCCGTTGGTAATCCCTCACCGATCGAAGTTGCAATGATGCTGCTATCGCTGCTATCGGTGATCATAGTGCTAGTGATGACCTTTGGCCGTCTCGATACAGAAACCTATCGATTACTCTTTTTCATCGATACCACGATTTGCATGATTTTTATGGTCAACTTTTTTGCTGGCCTATTACGCTCGCGGAATAAACTCTTTTACCTACGCCATCATTGGATCGATTTCATCGCCAGTATTCCTGCTATTGAGGCGCTACGCATTGCACGGGTCTTCCAAATCCTACGGGTGATCCGTTTAATCCGCATGAGCCGCTCCTTCCTTATCCCACTGATAAAACAACGAAAACAAGCCACCCTTGCCAGTTTGCTGGTAGCGATGGTGACCATTTTAACCTTCGCTTCAATTATCATTTTGATTGTCGAAAGCGGCACTGAAGGCGCGAATATCCAAACCGCCGAGCAGGCTATTTGGTGGGCATTAGTGACCATTTCGACCGTAGGTTACGGCGACTTTTATCCCGTCAGCACCGCGGGGCATATTGTGGGTGGCATAGTGATCGTTAGTGGTGTGAGTTTTTTCGGGGTAATTTCGGGCTATATGGCTTCTGTGTTTGTTGCACCAGATGAAAGCGAACGACAGGAGCGCCAAGATGCCCATAAGGCAGAAATCAAGTCAGAACTTGAACTAGCGCTTGCTAGAATGGAAGAAACCCAGCGGCAAATGGAGCAAAATCAGGCACAGATGCTGGCCAAAATTGCTGAGTTAAAACAAGCATTAGAAGCCCAAAAAAATTAGGAAGGCACTGCCTTCCTAAGCTTCGTTCAATATGGCTATTCCAACAGGCCGTTTACCAATAGGTCGTTTGCTCAATCGCGTTTTGTCTCGATGCCTCCATCGCAATAAGTAAGCTTTGCTGCTTGTCCTCAAGCCAATCGGTTAAATCGACACCAAGCGATTTGGCCGCAAGTGTTAATTGTCGATAACAGGCTAAGGTTCGAATGCCTAACACTAAATCCTGCCATGGCGCCCTAAAGGCATCACGGGATTTTGCCTCATATAAAAGCCCATACGCTTGCCCTATTTGAATACTCTCATCCAGTAACGCGGCACACTGCAAATAATCCTCGGCGGTCATTGTCTTATCGCTAGGCATGGCAGCTAAAATCGCCTGCCATGAAGCTTCCTGAGCATGATCAGCATGGTGGGATAATCCAAGCTCTGCGGGCAGTTCGATATTCCCCGCGCTGAGAGCCAATAGGATCTCGACAATCGCTAACTGCAATTGACCGTATTCAACTCTTTGCCAGAGTAAATTTAACCGCCCTGAGATATCCATGGCTTCAAATTGCAGCTGTAGTTGTTGCATCAAAGCTTGACGGGCGTCGTGCCGAGTTAATAAGCCTTTTTGACTACCGAGCAAGGCAGCTAAGGCCTGTGCCTCTTCAATAAACGTTAGTTGTGATTCAATAAGATTAAATTGCTGCATCAAAGTAGCATTAGCGAGACCAAACTGCCTCAGAGTCATCCGTAATAAACGAATACAAGCACGCATCCGCCACCATAGGGCTATCTGAGCTTCGTTATCTTGTTCATCAGCTATCATCGCCTCAAGCAATTGCCAACGTTCAAGTGCCGTTTCAAGTAACACTTGGCAGGTCGCCGTTAAATCCTGTTGATGGGGTTGATGTAGATTCAAATCTTCGGGCACAGGCAGAGGCAAAAACTCCAGCGCACTTAAAGCTAACGGCTTAGATTGCCCCGCGAGTCGATAGCCACGCTGCGCCTTACTGGCTTTACCTAAACGCACAGGAATCGTGCTCGCAACTTGAGTCGCTAGCGCCAATAGCGCACTCGCATCGCCACTTAACAGCTCGAATTCCAGTTCACAGAGCGCCTCGCGCTGGCCATTTGCGGTAATTTCGCCAGTGTCTAAGGCAACCTCTACCATGCTATGTCCTACTTTCACATGCCAAGCACGGCGATAAAAATCAGTATGAAATACACAGCCAAGCTCGGCTTGCACTGCTGCTAAATTGGCATTTATAGGCCAAATGCTTACGGGGAATAGACTTAAATCAGGACTATCGGTTTGAATAGTGACATTATATTCGGGGCGAGAATGGATCCCTCCAATCACTTGCCCTGCTGTTTTGATGGTTTGTTCTTTGTGTCCATCATAGCCACGAACCCGCAATCCCATGTCCCATTGACGCAATTGCAATGTGGGAGTGTCAAAGTAACCGTTGGTTAAACGACGTGTGCCTTGCGGAGCAGCATTTTCTAAGCTATCTAGCTTATTTATCAGGGTTTCTAGAAATTTAGGTAGGAAAAACAGTTTTAATTCAATCTCAGCATTCATTACTGCACCGCTCATTTTGTCATCAAATATTCATTCACGCGTCATTTTTAGTTCATAATGTCACAAATGTGTCATAAAAATCCCGTAGGATTTGGTTTTGAAGTTGGTATATAACCCGTTAGAATAAAGCTGTGATTTTTTCTCAAAAAACACAGTTTCAATACGCGGACGCATAGGGTAACATGCGCCCGCTTTTTCCAATCATGGAACAATCTAAATAGGTAAACGGCAATGCCAGTAAACTCTATTTTGGGCGTGTTTGCAAAATCGCCAATTAAGCCTCTTCAAGAGCACATGGACAAAGTCTACGATTGCGCATCGTTACTGGTCCCCTTTTTCGAAGCCACCATCACAGGTAACTGGGATGCTGCAGTTCAACTACGTAAACAAATTAGTTTAGCGGAAAAGCAAGGGGACTCACTCAAACGTGAAATTCGCCTCACTCTGCCAAGCGGTTTGTTTATGCCTGTTGAGCGTACAGATCTATTGGAACTACTTACACAACAAGACAAAATCGCTAACAAAGCAAAAGATATCTCTGGTCGTGTTATCGGCCGTCAATTACTTATCCCTCAGGTCATGCAAGTCCCCTTTATCGCATACTTACAACGTTGTATCGACGCGGTTGGTCTTGCAAAAGAAGTCATTAACGAACTCGAAGATTTGCTCGAAGCAGGTTTCCGTGGTCGTGAAGTTGACTTAGTGGCCAAAATGATCAACGAACTCGATATCATCGAAGAAGATACTGACGATTTACAAATTCAACTTCGTCGTCAATTATTCGCATTGGAATCAGAATTGAATCCTGTCGATGTGATGTTCCTCTATAAAACGATTGAATGGGTCGGCGGTCTTGCAGATCTGGCCGAACGCGTCGGTTCGCGTCTTGAGCTTATGCTTGCTCGCGTTTAATAAATAAGGTTATCAAGGTATCAATATGGTTGATGCAGGTATGGAGGTGGCTAACGTATTAGCCACTAATGGGCCGTGGCTTATTGCCATTGCGGCTGCGTTTGGTTTTCTAATGGCGTGGGGCATTGGTGCAAACGATGTGGCCAATGCGATGGGAACCTCTGTTGGTTCTAACGCTATTACGATTAAACAAGCGATTATTATCGCTATGATCTTCGAATTTGCAGGTGCTTTTTTGGCCGGCGGCGAAGTGACCAGTACAATCCGTAACGGTATTATTGATTCAAGTTATTTTACCCAAACCCCTGAATTGCTGGTATATGGCATGATTGGCTCATTGTTAGCTGCGGGGATTTGGTTAGTCGTGGCATCGGCATTAGGCTGGCCAGTATCAACGACTCACTCAATTGTAGGCGCGATTATCGGCTTCGCGGCTGTAGGCGTTGGCACTGAGTCTGTCGCTTGGGAAAAAGTAGGCGGTATTGTTGGTTCTTGGGTTATTACACCAGCAATCTCTGGCTTTATGGCGTTCATTCTGTTCCAAAGCACTCAAAAACTGATTTTCAACACCGATAACCCACTTGCTAATGCTAAACGTTATGTACCTTTCTACATGGCGTTCGCAGGCTTTATGATGTCATTAGTCACGATCCTCAAAGGGTTGTCACACGTTGGCATTCATTTAAAAGGTGCCGAAGCTTATATCCTGGCGGGCGTAATAGCATTGGTCGTTGGTATCATAGGTAAAGTGTTTATTTCTCGTCTAAAAATGGATGAGAAAGCAAGCCACAAAACCATGTACGCTAACGTCGAAAAAGTGTTTGCGATCCTGATGGTTTTAACCGCTTGTTGTATGGCATTCGCCCACGGTTCAAACGATGTTGCTAATGCGATTGGTCCTTTAGCTGCGGTGGTATCTGTAGTTAATAGTGGTGGCCAAATTGCATCTAAATCACCGTTAGTATGGTGGATCCTACCTTTAGGTGCTGTGGGTATCGTTATGGGTCTGGCGATTTTCGGTCAGCGCGTGATGCAAACCATTGGTAAAAATATTACTCATTTAACCCCAAGTCGCGGTTTTGCTGCCGAATTAGCCGCAGCCTCTACTGTAGTGATTGCTTCTGGTACTGGTTTACCTATCTCTACCACACAAACGTTAGTCGGTGCGGTATTAGGTGTGGGTATGGCCCGTGGTATTGCGGCAATTAATATTGGTGTGGTGCGTAACATTGTTGTGTCTTGGGTGGTTACTTTACCTGCGGGTGCAGGTCTATCGATCATCTTCTTCTATATGATTAAAGGCATCTTTAACTAAGAAGCACATGACGACTATGGCAAGCTCGCCGTAGAAATGTACTAAACACAGAGGAATTGCTAGCATGGATGCGGCAAAGTTGAGGGAAGTCTATGACTTCCCTCTTGCATTGCAGGCCTCAAATCCCTAGCATGTGGTCACTATTTCGTTGATGAGAATACAAAAGTGTTAAGAATGCTGACTCTGGTGGGAATGATGTTACTCTCCCCTAACCTGCTGGCCGAAGGCCAACCCCGCTATATCTCGGATAACGTGTTTCTTTATATTCTCAACGGCCCTGGTACTGATTATCGTATTTTGGGTTCGATTGAAGCGGGACAACCCGTTACGTTACTTGGCGAAACTCAGGGTGATTATTCAAAAATAATCGACCATAAAGGTCGTGAAGGTTGGGTGCCAACCAACTTAATCAGTTCAACGCCTAGTTTTCGTGAGCAAGTTTCAACACTCACTAATGAGTTAAACGAAACCAAAGCCAAGCTTGCAGAAGTCTTAAGTTCGACGAATAACCATTCCGATGAAGTGGATGAACTCAAAGCCAAGCTAAGCGAAGCCGAAGCTATGCTGAACAAAACCACTCAAGAGCGTGATAACCTCAAAGTAGCGGTTGATCATAGCGCCCAAGAGGCACAATTTGCGCTATGGCGTGAGGGCGGACTGATTGCCGCCGCAGGTTTAGTGGTTGGGGTAATTTTGGTATATCTACCAAGACCACAACGCCGCAACAAGAAGCGTTGGATGTAAATTTTTACGCAAATAATCTGAAAGTCAAAGCTAAAGCCAGTGTTTTCAAACACTGGCTTTTTGTCAATCAAGCGTTACAACTAACACTTAACAAGCCAATCAAACAATCCTCACATTCTTTCACGCTATAGTGTTGTCCGTCACATTTTGGTTGTATAATCTGCGCGCGCAAAGCTTCATATTGTATACAAAATATCAAATGCGTTTCGCGCCCCCCATTTTTGTTTCAACAATAGAGCCGAAAACAACTGGCCAAGATGGAAGCGATTACTATGTTCAAAGCGAGTGAAGTGCTGGCAGGCCGCTACGATTCTGCCAATCTCGACGAACTGTTCAAAGCCGTCACCGACAACTACATTGTCGATGAAGAACAATACTTGTCAGAGCTAATCAAACTAGTACCCTCCAGTGATGAAGCCATCGAGCGCGTCACTCGTCGTGCCCACGAACTGGTAAACAAAGTTCGTCAATTTGAGAAAAAAGGCTTAATGGTTGGCATCGATGCCTTCCTGCAGCAATACAGCTTAGAAACACAGGAAGGGATTATCCTGATGTGTTTAGCCGAAGCCCTGCTGCGTATTCCCGATGCGGCCACCGCCGACGCCTTGATTGAAGATAAACTCTCAGGCGCAAAATGGGATGAACACTTAAGCAAGAGCGATTCAGTGCTCGTTAATGCCTCCACTTGGGGCCTAATGCTCACGGGTAAAATTGTTAGCTTAGATAAAAAAATCGATGGTAGCCCGAGTAGCCTATTAGGCCGTTTAGTCAATCGTTTAGGTGAGCCTGTGATCCGCCAAGCCATGATGGCGGCGATGAAGATTATGGGTAAGCAGTTCGTTCTCGGCCGCACTATGAAAGAAGCGCTCAAGAACAGCGAAGACAAGCGTAAATTAGGTTACACCCATTCTTACGATATGCTGGGTGAAGCCGCGCTGACGCGTAAAGATGCCGAAAAATACTTTACCGATTATGCCAATGCGATTACCGAGTTAGGCGCGCAAAGCTATAACGAAAGTGAATCACCACGCCCAACGATTTCTATCAAGCTGTCGGCATTGCACCCACGTTACGAAGTCGCTAACGAAGACCGTGTGTTGACCGAGCTGTACGACACTGTTATTCGCCTGATTAAACTCGCGCGCGGGTTAAATATCGGTATTTCTATCGACGCCGAAGAAGTTGACCGCCTCGAACTGTCATTAAAACTGTTCCAAAAGCTGTTTAATTCTGACGCCACTAAAGGCTGGGGATTACTCGGTATCGTGGTGCAAGCTTACTCTAAGCGTGCCCTGCCAGTACTGGTATGGTTAACCCGCCTAGCGAAAGAGCAAGGCGACGAAATCCCGGTTCGCTTAGTGAAAGGCGCCTACTGGGACAGCGAGCTGAAATGGGCACAACAAGCTGGTGAAGCTGCATACCCACTCTACACCCGCAAAGCTGGTACCGACGTATCATACTTAGCCTGTGCGCGTTACCTGTTATCTGACGCCACTCGCGGCGCGATTTACCCCCAATTTGCCAGCCACAACGCGCAAACCGTTGCGGCGATTTCTGATATGGCGGGCGATCGTAACCACGAATTCCAACGTCTACACGGCATGGGACAAGAGCTGTACGACACCATTCTGTCGGAAGCGGGCGCGAAAGCAGTACGTATCTACGCTCCAATCGGTGCCCATAAGGATCTGCTGCCCTACTTAGTGCGTCGCCTGCTGGAAAACGGCGCGAACACCTCGTTCGTACACAAGCTGGTCGATCCGAAAACCCCTATCGAGTCTTTAGTGGTTCACCCACTGAAGACCCTGACAGGCTACAAAACCCTGGCTAACAACAAAATCGTTTTACCTACCGACATCTTCGGTAGCGATCGCAAAAATTCCAAGGGACTCAATATGAACATCATTTCAGAAGCAGAGCCATTCTTCGCGGCCTTAGACAAATTCAAATCGACGCAGTGGCAAGCGGGCCCTCTGGTTAATGGTCAAACCTTAACTGGCGAGCACAAAACCGTGGTTAGCCCATTCGATACCACTCAAACCGTGGGCCAAGTGGCCTTTGCCGACAAAGCGGCTATCGAACAAGCCGTGTCTTCTGCTCATGCAGCTTTCGCCTCTTGGACCCGTACGCCTGTTGAAGTGCGCGCCTCTGCCCTGCAAAAGCTGGCGGATCTGTTAGAAGAAAACCGCGAAGAGCTGATTGCCCTCTGTACCCGTGAAGCAGGTAAGAGCATTCAAGACGGTATCGACGAAGTGCGTGAAGCCGTAGACTTCTGCCGCTACTACGCGGTGCAAGCTAAAAAGCTGATGTCAAAACCTGAACTGCTCCCAGGCCCAACGGGCGAGTTAAACGAACTCTTCCTCCAAGGTCGCGGTGTGTTCGTGTGTATCAGCCCATGGAACTTCCCATTAGCGATCTTCTTAGGCCAAGTATCGGCGGCCCTCGCTGCGGGTAACACTGTGGTCGCAAAACCTGCTGAACAGACGTCTATCATTGGTTACCGCGCAGTGCAGTTAGCACACCAAGCGGGTATTCCAACGGACGTGCTGCAATATCTACCAGGCACTGGCGCTACCGTAGGTAACGCACTGACAGCTGACGAGCGCATCGGCGGCGTATGCTTTACCGGTTCAACTGGCACAGCCAAACTCATCAACCGCACACTGGCAAACCGTGAAGGCGCGATCATTCCGTTAATCGCCGAAACCGGTGGTCAAAACGCTATGGTGGTTGACTCTACTTCTCAGCCAGAACAAGTGGTTAACGATGTAGTTTCTTCATCCTTCACCAGCGCAGGTCAACGCTGCTCGGCGCTGCGTGTACTCTTCCTACAGGAAGATATTGCAGACCGCGTTATCGATGTTCTGCAAGGTGCGATGGATGAGTTAGTAATTGGCAACCCAAGTTCAGTGAAAACCGACGTAGGCCCAGTTATCGATGCAACCGCGAAGGCTAACCTTGACGCCCATATCGACCACATCAAGCAAGTCGGTAAGCTTATCAAGCAAATGCCACTGCCAGCGGGCACTGAGAATGGTCACTTTGTAGCGCCAACTGCCGTTGAAATCGACTCAATCAAAGTGCTTGAAAAAGAACACTTTGGTCCAATCCTGCATGTGATCCGCTACAAGGCCGCTGAACTTGCCCATGTAATCGATGAAATCAACAGCACAGGTTTTGGCTTAACTTTAGGTATCCACAGCCGTAACGAAGGCCATGCCCTCGAAGTCGCTGATAAAGTGAACGTAGGTAACGTGTACATCAACCGTAACCAAATCGGCGCAGTCGTTGGCGTTCAGCCTTTCGGCGGTCAAGGTCTGTCGGGCACAGGTCCAAAAGCCGGTGGTCCACACTACTTAACTCGCTTTGTGACTGAAAAGACCCGCACTAATAACATCACCGCTATCGGTGGTAATGCGACCCTGTTGTCACTGGGTGATAGCGACGCCTAAGTCCTAATGACTTATTGATAAACGAAAGCCAGACTCTGTCCTGTCTCTCATACACAAATCCCTGAACAATGCTCAGGGATTTTTTTTGAACTCATTCCCCGCATTGTGATCAGATCGTCTAGGGCTAAATATTCGAGGCGATTATGATGAAGATGATGGATCCAGA
>NZ_JAKZGV010000048.1:0-33594 GCF_022557375.1 Shewanella sp. MM_2022_3 | reverse complement strand
ATTCTTATTTACTTATAGACGTTCCTAACAAGTAATTTGGGGTATTACCAGTCTGCCAGATCACATATTTAGTCATGGCATGTTGAAATATGTCAGTGCTTGTTAGCTCAGTTAACCATGCCATAAGCCGTGGGAAATCACCGTTCAAATCCCGTTTGGCATCCACCGCAGTAAATTGGCGGATAAAAGGCACAATGGCAAAATCAGCAAGGCTTAACGCAGGGCTGATAAGATAAGGATGTTGCTGAAGCTGTGCTTCGAGCCGTACCAGAAAAGTGCTGGCCTTGGCGAAATAATCCGCCTGCGAGTATTCAGGATACCGATCTGCATATTTGTACTTATCCAGCCAAGGTTTAAATTCAACATCATTCTGCACAATAAGCTCATTAATCAGGCTTTGCGCTGAGGTGGTTTGTCCGAGTAACTGCTGTGCGGCTGGCGAGTCAGCCTTATGCAGTCCCCAGAGCATAATATCCAAGCTCTCAGCAATCACCTCTCCAGTAGGGAGCTGCAATACGGGCACTGTGCCCTTGGGGGAGATGGCTAACATCTCTGCGGGTTTCGCTTTAAGGGTGATTTCTCTCACTTCCACTTGGCATTGGCCGAGCAATAGCCCAAGTCTAGCGCGCATAGCATAAGGACAGCGGCGAAAACTGTAGAGTATGGGTAAGGGCATAGTCTTATTCCTTAATGCAATGATAAAAACGATTTAGTCACGACTGTGGGTTAAAAGTTGGCAATAGTAGTGACTTTAAAACAGAAATACTGCGTTTATTACTGATTTTTCCACCGTTTGCCTGTAAATAAGCAATGACCTTGGTTTTTGTCTGTGTTTATCCGACTGTGACTCAGGTAGAATTTCGCCCTATTTTTGCGACCTAGCTTAGGCTTGGGTGATTATTGGTTAATGCACTGGAAATTAAGTTCCAGCCAGCAGTTGAGGGTGTTATGTCTAACGTTGTTGTTTGTGCTTTATATAAGTTTGTTTCATTACCGCATTTTGAGTCGCTGCGTGAGCCACTCCTGTCCATGATGGAACAGGCCGAGATTAAAGGCACATTGTTGCTGGCAAGTGAGGGGATTAACGGCACTGTGGCCGGCACTCAAGCGGCTATCGACGCACTGCTGGCTTGGCTGAATAACCAAAATGGCCTTGAAAACATCGTTTACAAGTTATCCTTTGACGACGAAATGCCTTTCTACCGCACCAAGGTGAAGCTGAAAAAAGAAATCGTCACCATGGGCGTCGAGGGTATCGATCCGCTTAAAGTGGTGGGCACTTACGTTAAGCCACAGGACTGGAACGCGCTGATTTCCGATCCTGAAGTCATCCTAGTGGATACCCGTAACGACTATGAGGTGCAAATCGGCACCTTTAAAAATGCCATTAACCCCGTGACCGAAACCTTCAGAGAATTCCCTGAGTATGTTAAGCAGAATCTCGATCCTGCCAAGCATAAAAAAGTGGCGATGTTCTGTACTGGCGGTATTCGCTGCGAAAAATCAACCGCTTATTTAAAAGAGCAAGGCTTTGAAGAAGTGTATCACCTCGAAGGTGGCATCCTTAAATACTTGGAAGAAGTCAAACAGGAAGAAAGCCTGTGGGAAGGCGAATGTTTTGTCTTCGATAACCGTGTGGCGGTCGACCATGATTTAAAGAAAGGGCAATACGATCAATGCAATGCTTGTCGTATGCCAATCACTGAAGCGGAAAAACTATCCCCAGCTTATGTGCAAGGCGTGAGTTGCCCACATTGTATTGATAAGATTTCTGAGGAGCAGCGAAAGCGTTTTGTTGAACGTGAACGCCAAGTGAATTTAGCTAAATCCCGTAATGAGGCTCATATCGGTAGTGATGTGAATCATGTGATTGAAGCCCGTCGACAAAAGAAAGAAGCACAGCGCAAACAAGCTGCAGAGAAAAACAAAACCAAGCAAGCTAACACTTAACGCATGCACAGCTAAGGTGATGCTGTTCAATTATGAACAGCCTCACTTTTTTTACTGGACGATTATGCAGCAGAAATGGCAAGCTAAAGGCTGTCAAAAGGAAGGGCAGGCAAGCACTGGCCCTTACTTTCTGTCATGATAGCCGCTTGTCACCTGAGTTAAATGGCGACATGTCACTCCTTGTTTCGTAAGCACGAGTTTGCTAGAACGATCAAAATTTAATTCTGAATGTCTTAAAGAATGTCCTATATGGCAAAATCGATTGGTCGCGCTAATGATAAAAATGACCACTGGTTATCTTTAATGAACATCCGCCCCATTGACGGGGCGGTAAAGCATTTACCAATGGACTTTGCCAATATTTAAGAGTGTTCAACCTAATATTAAACGTTATGACGTTTGCCAGAGCGTTTCAGTTTTTCAGCTTCTAGCTTCGCGGCTTTCTCGGCGGCCTTTTCAGCCAGAATGCGTTCCACTTCGGCTTTTTCGATTTCAGCCATCGCAGGCGTTTCAAGGGATAACAGGCCAATTCGACCTGAGCGGTAATCGTGTAATACGACTTCCGAGGCTTTATGCAAATCGATGCGACCACCGGGACGCAGGGCGCCACGTTTACGGCCGATTTCTTCGAGTAACGCCATATCATCCTTAGGTAACTCGCTGATGTTATAGCGCTCGCAAATTTCCTTCGGGTACGCCTTTAAGAAATAACCAGCGGCAAACAGTGCCACATCTTCGTATTCCATGGCGGTATCTTTAATGGCACCCGTGACGGCGAGGCGATAGCTACTGGCTTCATTATCGACTTTAGGCCATAGAATCCCTGGTGTGTCCGAGAGCACAATGCCGTTACGTAGATTAATACGCTGCTGGCTTTTGGTGACGGCGGGTTCGTTACCGGTTTTGGCGATAACACGACCAGCTAAGGTATTGATAATGGTGGACTTACCCACGTTAGGGATCCCCATGATCATAGTGCGAATGTCCTTTTCGGTCTTATCGCGACTCGGCACTAACTTACGGCAAAGATCCGGTAGCATTTTCAACATACCGGGTTGCAGTGTAGTAATCGCAGTCGCTTTTACCCCTTGTTCACGTTCAAGATATTCAATCCATTGGGCAGTGATATCAGGATCGGCTAAGTCGGATTTATTCAGTAGCTTAATACAAGGTTTGTCGCCACGAAGCTTTGACACCATGGGGTTTTCACTACTGTAGGGAATACGGGCGTCCAGCACCTCAATCACCAGATCGACCTGAGGCATAGCCTCTTCGATCTCTTTGCGTGCCTTGTGCATGTGCCCCGGATACCATTGAATTGCCATGATAGCGCCTTGTTCTAAATGACCTAAAGACGGCTATTCTACCTTGAAGGCGACGAATGTCATAAAAAAAGCGCCCGAAGGCGCTTAATTGCTTAATCTTGATGCGAATTTGAGCTTATCACTCATTTCGCTAACGCGTAGTTGAAATTACAGGACGCCCAGCTCGCGTAATCTTTCCATTAAGTAGCTGTCGGCGGTATAACGCTCAGATAGCACAACCGAAGGCTTAGGATGTAAGAATAGGGGCAGAGAAATACGCGACTTAGTCTTATCCGTGCCTTCTGGGTTAATCACGCGGTGTGAGGTCGATGGGAAATAACCGCCCGAGGCTTCCTGCAACATATCACCAATGTTGATGATAATATTGCCAAAATCGCTTGGTACATCTAACCAAGAACCGTCTTTGGCTTTGACTTGCAGCCCAGGCTCGTTGGCCGCGGGTAGCACAGTGATGAGGTTAATATCTTCGTGAGCCGCAGCGCGGATAGCGCCCATTTCTTCATCGCCCGTCATCGGTGGGTAATGCAGGATGCGCAGTAGGGTTTTGTGGCTGTCGGCGATCATTGCTGGCAGCGGAATCGAGAACTTAGCTTTAACCTCGTCTGGCGAGTAGGTTTCAATCCACTCTAACAGTTCAGCGGCCAGCGCATTGGCTTTTTCATAGTAAGCTAGAATATTGGCACGCAGTGAATCAGGAATACGACCCCAAGGGTACACGTGGTAATACTCTTTTATGTCTTTAACCGTGTGGCCTTTTGCGGTTTCTGAAATCGACGCGGGAAAGAAGCCATCGTGGGTTTCACGATTGAACATAAACTCGTTCTTAGCGTCAGAATTGAAAAAGGCTTGCCACTCAGTGTAAATGTTTTCGACCAGTTCCTTATCGATAGGGTGGTTAGAGAGTACACCAAAGCCCGTTTCACGTAGGGATTCCACAAAGTGTTTGGCGCTATCGGCTGCGCGATAATCAATGGTTTCTAATTTCATATTGTTTCTACTTGTTATATATGGTTGTTAACCAAACACTTTCTAAGGATGACGGTAAGGAGTCATTGCCACTTATCTCATTATCGGTATGGTGCGCTCAGCCCTAGTGCAAAAGCGGTCCAAATAGAAAGGATTTGGGTAGAGAATTGACCCGCAGCAAGTGTAGCTTTGCACTGTGCGCGGTGCAAACACTCAAGACAATGGACTGAGATTACTGCTGAATTTTCCTCCAGTTATTTAAGCATTGACTCAATCAACAGGATTTTATCGACTAAAGCGGCTACTATGCCAAAAAGCCAATTCAGGCCGAGGCGCAATAAACCTGAGGAACAAACGGTCTTATGCAGGCGAATACCTTAAGAGCTAAAGGAGACTTTTATGAACAAACTGACTGATTTTGAACGCTATGTCATAGAAGAAAAGGGCACAGAACGTCCCTTTAGCGGGGAGTATTATCAGCATGACGCTAAAGGCGTGTATTTGTGCAAAAAATGCCATGCGCCTTTGTATCGCTCAGAAGATAAGTTTAATGCCCACTGTGGGTGGCCAGCCTTCGATGATGAAATTCCAGGCGCAGTGAGTCGCCATGTCGACGCCGATGGTCGCCGTACCGAAATTGTCTGTAGTCAGTGTGGCGGTCATTTAGGCCATGTGTTTGAAGGGGAATATTTAACGCCGAAGAATATTCGTCATTGCGTTAATTCTGTCTCCATGGTGTTTCAAGCGGCCGATGAGGTGACAACATCGACTCATAAAACGGCCTTTGCCACCTTTGGTGCGGGCTGTTTTTGGTGTGTTGAAGCGATTTTTAAGAGCCTGAAGGGCGTGCTGAATGTCAGCTCTGGTTACTCAGGTGGGGATGCTAGCGATGCCGATTATAAGTCGGTGTGTTCGGGATTAACTGGGCATGCCGAAGTGGTGCACATCGAGTTTGACCCCGCACAAATCAGCTTTACAACGCTGCTACAGGTGTTATTTGAGAGTCACGATCCTACCACGCTCAACCGCCAAGGTAATGATAAAGGGCCGCAGTATCGCTCCGTCGTCTTTGCCCATGATGCGGCGCAGATTGAAGAGACCAATGCCATGATTGCAAAATTAACCGAGGCACAGGTATTTGATGCGCCGATCGTCACCCAAGTGGTGGCTTTTGAGTCTTTTTATCCCGCTGAGGATTATCACAATGATTATTTCGCTCTGCATGGCGAGCAGCCCTATTGCCAGATTGTGGTGCGACCAAAGGTTGAAAAGATCAGAGCTCTCTTTGCCGAGCTACAAGCATAGGCTTAATGTGCGAGCAAATTGACGGATAAAAAACGCCACCGATAGGGTGGCGTTTTCGTTGATGGCTTGGCTGATAGACTGAAGACTCAGCGCATTAGCGGGATTGCGCTAACCACTCGGCATATTGTTTCGCGTAATAGCTGACGATTAAATCGGCGCCAGCCCGCTTTAACCCGATAAAGGTTTCGGTGACGACGGCGCGCTCATCGAGGGCGCCCGCCAGTGCAGCAAATTTAATACCGGCATATTCGCCGCCAACCTGATAAGCCGCTAAGGGAAGGTGGGTTTGCTGCCTTAGGCGACTTAACACATCCAAATACGGTGTGCCGGGCTTTACCATCAAAATATCCGCGCCTTCCTCTTCATCGAGCAGTGCTTCGAGCAAGGCTTGGCGACCATTGGCGTAGTCGAGCTGGTAGCCTTTACGGTTTCCGCTAAGTTCACAATCCACCGCGGCCCTAAAAGGCCCATAGAAGGAAGAGGCGAACTTGGCAGCATGGGCCAAAATGGCAATGTGCTCAAAGCCTGCCTGATCCAGTCCTTGGCGGATAGCTTTAATTTGGCCGTCCATCATGGCCGATGGCGCCAGCATATCGGCTCCCGCTTTGGCGGCGGTAATGGATTGTTTGACTAAGTTAGCCACGGTTTGATCGTTACAGACTTCGTCATGGTGCAATACGCCGCAGTGTCCGTGGTCGGTATATTCACAAAAACAAATATCGGGGATCACCATCATCTCTGGCGCGGCGGTTTTGATGGTGCGGATCATCCGTGCGAGTAAGCCATTGTCATCCCAAGTGTCGCTGCCCTGTGCATCTTTGGTGTGGGAAATACCAAAGGGCATCACATAACGGATCCCTAGGGCGTAAAGCCTATGAATTTCATCGGCAAGCGCACTCTCGGGCAGACGGCTGATCCCCGGCAAGGTTGAAATGGGTACGGCTTGGTTGATGTGTTCTTCGATGAAGAATGGATGAACCAAGTCGCTTAGGGAAATCTGGGTTTCACGCACGAGATCACGCATGGCCTCGGTGCGGCGTAGGCGTCTTAAACGGCGAAGGGGTTTAAGGGGATTTTCTCTGGTACTGCTCATTGAATTTCCTTATTTACAGAGTGCAAAGCATCACGCGAAGCTTCGCGTAAGTGGGAGAGAGTTAAAACGATGCTTAGGTTGTACTTGTTGGTGCTTTAGTGAACTTGATTAAGTGAGACAAAAGCTTCAGCACTGTTTGCTCAGACCTAAAATAGGGCAAAAGTTTCCCTGTATTTGGACCAAGGCCGAAGAGGTTGTTGAGTTAGTGATGGCGATCACAAACCCAGCGCTAAGCCAATCGAGTCATTCACCGCTGTTTTTAAGCCTTTGCTTTCGATTATTTGATGTTATCATTTGCGCCAATTTACACTTGGTATAGTGCAGGGCTTTAATAAGTCGCTATTCTTCTGCCCAACTATACCCACAGCGCGGTTTTTATATGACAACACCCCAAGACTCTGTTTGTATTCTCGCCCTCGACACTTGTACCGAAGCTTGTTCGGCTGCCCTGTATTATCAAGGACAGGTTTTTGCTGAGTTAGCCGATGCGCCTCGGGAGCATAGTCAGCGTTTATTGCCTATGGTGGAAGCCGTATTAAAACAAGCCAATGTCGGCTTAGATAAACTGGATGCGATTGCCTACGGCCGTGGGCCAGGCAGTTTTACGGGGATCCGTATTTGTACCAGCATGACTCAAGGTTTAGCCCTAGGGTTAGACTTACCCGTGATCGGCATTTCCACCTTAGCGGCCATGGCACAAATGGCGATTGCTGAGCACGCTGCCGAGCAAGTGCTCTGTTGTATCGATGCGCGCATGGGAGAAGTGTACTGGGGTCAATTCGTTGCCGTCGATGGCATTGCCACCTTAGTCGGTAAAGAGGTAGTGAGCGCGCCAGAGCAGGTCGAGCTGGCATTCGATCTTAATAAAGCCATTGTCGGCTGTGGCACTGGGTTTGATGCTTATCCCGAGTTATTAGCGTTAGGCAGCGGCATTACCTCCTTAGCGGCGGTGAAGTATCCCGATGCCCGAGCCATGTTAGCGCTGGCCGAAGCGGGTATCAAAGCGGGATTAACCACCAGTGTCGATGTACTCGAGCCTGTATATCTTCGTGATACTGTGACATGGAAAAAGTTACCGGGACGTGAATAAACTGTTCATTATTCTCCGTGATACGTTAGAATCTAAACTGTCTGCATTGGCTCACAATGTAGACATCAAATCTTAGTTAGGCGTTTGTCACAACAGCCTAATAATACTAACTAGGACTACTAGGATATTAACTGGGCATTTCGATGCAGGTAAATTCGCTTCAAACGAGTTTGACACAAGCGGTTGCGAGTAATCGCACCGCGATCATTCAGGGAATGTCGCCCACGGAAGCGCCGCGCCCTGTGATTGAGCTCGATGCGGTTTCAGCTTTAGCCCTTGATGATACCGATGAAGGATCATCACAAAACCTACAATCCAGACTCGGTGCCCAAATCGAATACGAGCAAAGTACCCGAGGACACCAAGGTGCTATCGCCCAATACCTACAAACGCAACATGCCGCCAAACGTGAAGAGATTCAGCAGATGGTGGGTGTGGATATTTATGCCTGATAGTGCATCCGTGTCTTCTCAATCCCGTTTTACACCTCGTTTAACTGGCGGCCTTCCGAGCCGCGGTTTGTTTTTCATCGAACTGATGCTGGCCCTCATTTTGACGCGCATTCCTTACCTGAGTGTGCCTTTTAAGTGGTTAGAGAGCTATTTCCACGAGTTGTCCCATGGGATAGCGACAGTGCTCAGTGGTGGCATAGTGAGTCATATTCAACTCTTTCCCAATGGTGCGGGTTTTTGCTTTAGCCAAGGTGGCTCGCCACTGGTGATTGGATTTGCGGGCTATTTTGGCGCAGCCTGTTGGGGATACCTTATTTATCTGTTGGCGACTTGGCCTAAGGGCATTCGCCTAAGCTTTGCGTTTTTAGGCGGTTTAGTGGTGCTAAGTGGCCTGCTGTGGGGGCGAGATTTGCTCACCTTAGCCATTTTAGCGGTACTGACGATAGTGTTGTTACTGCCGTTAAAACTCAGCAAAAATAAAATCCTCACGCAATTTTTACGCATTATTGGTTTGATGATCATGCTCAATGCGCTGGCAAGCCCAACGGTATTGCTCGGACTCGAAGGGCAGGGCGATGCGGTGCTGCTGGCTGATCGTTCATGGATACCAGCGTGGATTTGGGTCGCCATTTGGCTGTTTTGCAGTATCTGCGCCTTGTATATGGCTTGGAGGCGGGTGGATTCCGCCATCTCTCGTTAATACATCGCACATTAACGCTCCCATGACATCACAAATATTTACAGCCTAAATGGTTAACTTATGCGGCTAATTCTTGGATTTTTTTATATAGACTGCTAGCTTAAGTCTTCGGTATCCAAGGAGAATTATTATGAAAAAAGTCACACTCATCGCAAGTATGCTGATTGCTGGTCTCTGTTCAGGTATGGCCAATGCAGATGAAGCATTAGATAAAGCCATTAAAAGTGATTTTCGCCAAGCCAAAAACGCTAGCCGCGATATTTATCGTCACCCCGCAGAAACCCTTACATTTTTTGGTATAACCCCGACACAAACCGTGATTGAACTTTGGCCAGGTAATGGCTGGTACACTGAAATCCTTGCCCCTTATCTTGCGCCTAAGGGACAATATATTGCCGCCAGTTTCGAAACTACCCCCAGCACGGACACCCCTGGTAATCGCTATCGCGCCAATGCGGGCGTGAAATTCGATACTTGGATGACGGCCAATAAAGCCTTATTTGGTAATGCGAAAATGGTGGTTCTCGACCCTCCAGCCAAAATGAATTTAGGTGCCGATGGCAGTGCTGACTTGGTATTAACTTTCCGTAACTTACATAATTGGGCTTCAAGCGACCAGCTCGAAAACGTGTTTGCCGCTTCTTACAAAGTGCTTAAAGATGGCGGTGTATTTGGCGTCGTCGAACATAGAGCCAATAAAGGCATGAATATGAGCACGGGCTATATGGATCAAGACGAGATGATCGCGCTGGCCAAAAAGGTCGGTTTTACCTTAGCCGAAAGCTCCGAAATCAACGCCAATCCGAAAGACACTAAGGACTATGCCAAGGGAGTATGGACGTTGCCACCTTCGTTTGCATTAGGTGATACAGATAAAGAAAAATACCAAGCAATTGGTGAGAGTGATCGCATGACGCTCAAATTTGTCAAAAAATCCCGCTAATCACCTGACATTAGAGGCAATATGTGGCAATCTTTCGCCCCCAAAAATCAAGTCGAGTTTGTGTTACCCCATATCAAGCTGAGTGGTCGATTATGGGGAGCGAAAGATAAGCCATTATTGCTCGCGTTGCATGGCTGGTTAGACAATGCCAACAGTTTTGAGCCTCTCGCTGAGTATTTGTCAGATTACCAAATTCTTGCCATAGATTGGCCCGGTCATGGTTTTTCGGCGCATAGGCCGGGACATTACCCATTACACTGGATTGACTATTTATACGATCTCGATGCGTTACTGGCGATTTTGCCACAAAAGCCACTGGCTGTTATTGGGCATTCATTAGGGGGGATTATCGCCTCTGCGTATACGGCAGCATTTCCAGAAAAGGTTAATAAGCTGATTTTAATTGAGGCCTTAAGTCCCTTATATGAGTCAGCAACCCAAGCCAAATCGCGGCTGAGGAAAAGCTTTTACCAACATGAGAAATTTTTAGCGCAAAAACATAAAAGGATGAGAGTCTACGATAGTCTGGAAACGGCAGTTAAGGCTAGAGTGCATTTAACCGGATTGGCCGAACCGTGGTGTCGACTATTACTTGACCGCAATATGCAAGCCACTTCTGATGGAGTTGTTTGGCGAAGTGATCCAAGATTAAGGCTCGACTCGCCAATGCGACTGACCTTTGAGCAGGTTGATGCTTTAATGCAAAATATTTCGGTGGTTACCTTACTCATCTGCGGCAAACAAGGTTTTAGCCAATTACATACGGCGCTACCTAAAGCAAGGAAATGGTTCAGCAATTTGTCTGAACATATGCTTGAGGGGGACCATCATGTGCATATGGATAATGCGCAAGCGGTTAGTCAGTTAATCCAACGTTTTGTCGAATAATTGCTTTTACTAACATAAAAAAGACACTAGGTTTTTTGTTTCTTTTATGTGATGATGATCAAAATTAAAACGCCCGTATGATTTATCCGGGTAAATCAATAACAATAAAATGTAAGTCGGTATTTTAACTCGGTATTTGTCGAGTATTGGCGGTAGTAAGGGTACCGTATCCGCAGTTGTGGGGATTTAGGAGAAAGTAGTGGATCAGCCTTGGATTAAACATTTACCAAAAGATGTGCCTGCTGAGATTAATGTGGATCAGTATTCATCGCTTATCGATATGTTCGAGACCGCGGTGGCTAAGTATGCGGATCAACCTGCATTTATCAACATGGGGGCCACGCTAACTTACCGTAAACTTGAAGAAAGTAGCCGTGCTTTTGCTGCTTATTTACAAAATGAATTGAAGCTACAAAAGGGCGACCGTGTCGCACTGATGATGCCCAATCTGTTGCAATATCCTATTGCGTTGTTTGGGGTATTACGTGCTGGTATGGTGGTGGTTAACGTTAACCCACTTTATACCCCGCGAGAGCTCAAACATCAGTTGATTGACTCGGGCGCCAAAGCCATTGTTGTGGTGTCTAACTTCGCCCGCACCTTAGAAGAAGTGGTCGATCAAACGCCCGTGAAAAGTGTCATTATCACTAGTTTAGGTGATCAACTAAGTGCGCCAAAACGCACCTTAGTTAACTTTGTTGTTAAATATATTAAAAAGCTGGTGCCGAAATACGATCTACCCCATGCCCTTTCGATGCGCGAAACCTTGTCAAGAGGTCGTAGAATGCAGTATGTCAAACCCGTAATCACTGGGGGTGACCTTGCCTTTTTGCAATATACTGGTGGTACGACTGGGGTTTCAAAGGGCGCCATGTTAACCCACAGTAATGTGGTGGCAAACGTGTTGCAGGCTAACGGTGCTTATTCTCCGGCACTGCGGGATGGTACTGAATTTGTTGTAACTGCATTACCGCTTTACCATATTTTTGCATTAACAGTGAATTGCTTACTGTTTTTACATAAGGGCAGTCAGAATCTGTTAATCACTAACCCTCGGGATATTCCAGGGTTTGTGGCTGAACTCAAGAAATATCCTTTTACCGCCCTGACAGGTGTTAACACCCTGTTTAATGCCTTAGTGAATAGTAGTGATTTTGCTGAGCTGGATTTTTCTCGCCTCAAATTATCCATTGGTGGCGGTATGGCCGTGCAAAAAGCCGTGGCCGATAAATGGCAGAGCATCACTAAAACCCGTTTACTTGAAGGTTATGGGTTAACTGAAGCCTCGCCCCTGTTAACGTGCTGTCCCTATAACTTAGACGGTTATAACGGTTCTATCGGTTTTCCTGCGCCATCTACACTCATTCAAGTGCGTGATGATGCGGGTAATGTGTTGCCCCAAGGCGAGACAGGTGAGCTATTTGGCAAAGGCCCACAGATCATGAAAGGCTATTGGCAGCGTCCAGAAGAGACCGCCAAAGTGATTGATAAAGACGGCTGGCTCGCCACGGGCGATATTGGTTATATGGATGAACAGGGTTTCTTCTATATTGTTGATCGTAAGAAAGACATGATTTTAGTTTCTGGCTTTAACGTCTTCCCCAATGAAGTGGAAGAGGTTGTTGCTTTACATCCTAAGGTGATAGAAGTTGCGGCAGTAGGGGTTCCTAATGATGCGAGTGGCGAGTTAGTGAAGGTGTTTGTGGTGGCGAAAGATAAATCTTTAACCGCTGAAGACATCATTAAGCATTGCCGAGTGCATTTAACGGGATATAAAGTGCCGAAGCTGGTAGAATTTAGGGAAGAGTTACCTAAAACCAATGTGGGTAAGATCTTGCGACGAGAACTGAGAGACGAAGTCAAGCGCGCGTAAGATTGAAGCCGGCAATAAGCCGGCTTTTGTTTTTATGGATGTGATTATCCCACAGGAACTGGAGAAGAATTTGTCAGTGTTTCACTATGTGAGCGACGAAGCGAGCCTCAATGCCCTCGTCGCTCAATATCAACAGAGCGCAGTACTGGTATTAGATACCGAGTTTGTGCGCACACGTACCTATTACGCTAAGCTTGGCCTCATTCAAGCCTATGATGGTAAAACTTTAGCCTTAATTGACCCGGTTGCGCTGCCAGATCTCAGTGCATTCTGGTCTTTGCTTGATAATCCCAACATCATCAAGCTAGTGCATTCCTGTAGCGAGGACTTAGAAGTCTTCGCCCACTATGGTCAGCGTCAACCTACGCCTTTGTTCGATAGCCAAATCGCAGCCTCTTTATGTGGCATGGGCCATGGCCTAGGTTATGCCAAGTTAGTGGAAACCTGTTTAGGTGAAGTGATTGATAAGGGTGAGTCGCGCACCGACTGGATGCGCCGTCCCTTGACTGAGGCGCAGCTTAGCTACGCCGCCAACGATGTGTTGTATCTGTATCAACTCTATCCGCAACTCGCCGAAAAGCTTAAGGCGCAAGACCGTTTAGGCTGGCTGTATGAAGAAGGCGAGCGAATGACAGAAGGGCGCTTAGCTCCTCCCGATGTCGAGACTGCATACCTTAAAGTAAAAAACGCATTTCAATTAACCGAGCCTCAATTGGCTTACCTTAAAGTGCTGGCTAAATGGCGTTTAGAAAAAGCTTTGGCACGGGATTTAGCCTTAGGCTTTGTGATTAAAGATCATGGCTTGATTGCGCTAGCGAAAAAACAGCCTAAAAGCATAAGTGATTTGTTTAAATTGAACGATTTAACTGAGCAGGAAAAACGCATCCACGGTAAAGATATTTTACGGGTAATGCAGACTGCTGACTTAAACAATCCGCCGGAGCTAGTTGATGTTTTAGCGCTTAAACCGGGTTATAAATCCGCCTTTAAGACCATTAAAACCTGTTTAACCGAACTGTGCGAACAACATGCTATTCCGGTGGAAATGCTGGGCTCTAAACGTCATATTCATGAGTATTTACAATGGCGTTGGGATAAACAGCAGGGCGAATTGCCGACGGTGTTAAATGGCTGGCGCGCAGACATTGCGGCTGAATCGTTGGCAAAGCTTGAAGTTTAAGTTTTACAGATTAGGCGCCAATATTTTGCTTTTAACATTTCGGTTTTGACCTAAGATTTGATGCCTAAATTTGCATTTAAGGTGTTAGGCCTTGATTTTACCCCAGCTAAAGCATGGGGGTAGGAGAAAGGCGCAGCAGAAAGCGTCATCCCCATTTGAGGATGACGCCAATGCTCGACTTATCTGTCTGGCAACGTCACGTTAAGTTCGAGTACCGACAAGTTATCGTCATTCTGATCTAATTGCACTGAAACTTGATCATCCGAAATCTGCACATACTTGCGGATCACGGCGATGATTTCTTGCTTCATCTGCGGGAAATAGTCAGGTGTATCGCGTTGTCCACGCTGATGGGCCACAATAATTTGTAGTCGCTCTTTTGCCATTACCGCGGTGCTAGGCTTTTTCTTGCTTTTGAAATAGTCGAGTAAAGACATAATTAGCTACCAAATATCCGTTGTAAGAAACCTTTTTTCTCTTCCGTAATAAAGCGTACTGGGACATCTTCACCCAATAAACGCGCGACAGTGTCACTATAAGCGGCGCCTGCATCACTTTCTTGATCGATAATCACAGGTACTCCGGAGTTTGATGCCTTGAGTACGGATTGTGATTCAGGGATAACACCAAGCAAATCAATGGCAAGGATTTCTTTTACATCGTCAACACTTAACATTTCGCCCGATTTTACCCGACTTGGAGAATAACGAGTCAACAGTAAGTACTCTTTTATCGGCTCTAAACTGAGTTCTGCGCGGCGTGACTTACTTTGCAGCATTCCTAGAATACGGTCAGAGTCGCGAACCGAGCTTACTTCAGGGTTGGTCGTCACAATGGCGATATCGGCAAAATACAATGCCATCATCGCGCCTTGCTCAATACCTGCAGGGGAATCACAGATAATAAATTCAAATTCTTTGGCTAAATCGTCAAGCACACGGCCCACGCCTTCTTTTGTTAGGGCGTCTTTATCACGAGTTTGCGAGGCTGGCAGTACAAACAGTTTTTCACAGCGTTTATCTTTAATAAGTGCCTGATTTAAATTCGCTTCACCGTTGATAACATTAACAAAGTCATAGACGACGCGGCGCTCGCAGCCCATGATTAGATCCAAGTTACGCAAGCCTATATCGAAATCGATAACAACAGTTTTATGCCCTTGTAGTGCAAGTCCAGTTGCAATCGCCGCACTGGATGTGGTTTTACCAACACCACCTTTACCTGAAGTGACAACAATAATTTGTGCCATGTTTCTCTCTATCCTTTTTTGTGCCATTTAGAGGGGCAATGATTCAACGATAAGCGACTCGCCATTTAAGCGAATGCAGCCGCCTTTATCTGAGCTATGTTGTTGTAGATTTTCAGCGAGCCAATATTGCCCTGCTATTGAAACTAATTCTGCCTCGAGGGAATGAGCAATGATTACCGCGCTGCTGTCGCCAGCTGCGCCCGCCATGGCCTTTCCTCGTAACGCACCATAAATATGAATGCTACCATCGGCGATGACTTCAGCGCCATTACCTACCGCACCAAATATGATTAAATCGCCATTTTTTGCATAGACCTGCTGACCTGAGCGGATATTTTGCTTCAAAATCTTAGTTTGACGCGGTGCTGGTGGGGGGGCGACGCTTTGTTTACCCGCTTTGACTATGGCAAGTCCGAGTGTTTTAGCTTGGTTGCTCAGGACGTTAGTTGCACCAGTAATTCCTACAATAACTAACTGGCGGGAAAGTAATAACTCTTTTAAGCCCTGTAAATTGAAATCGTTATCTTGAATGGCGCTGAGATTGACGACTAAAGGGGCACCCAGAAAAAATTGGGGAGCTTGTGCCAATTTGCTATCTAATTCAGCCATGACAGCATTTAAATCGCTGTTATTAATATGAAGCACTGAAAGAGTAAAAGAAGCGCCTTTTAACTCTAAGCTAGGTTTTGACATCCCGGCACTATTCTCCAGAAATCATCAGTCGGTTCGCTGATTTGCAATTAAATTACTAGGCGACCATGTTATAGTGTGCCCCATTGACTGGCAAGTTTGAACTATTGGATATTTATACTCTTATGCTATGTGCGGTTTATAAAAGTAGTCGAAAGGCTGACACTTACTTATTTGTAAACAAAAGGGACTGTTTCGACGACGTCCCTCAGGCGTTGTTAGATATGTTTGGTGTGCCTCAGTTAGTGATGGTATTCCCGATTGCTAAGCGTGAATCACTCGGTATCGCCGATATTCATAAGGTCAGAGCAGCACTCAAGGAAAAGGGGTTTTATTTACAAATTCCGCCACCGCAGGTTAATTTATTGGTCGAGCACAGAGAAAGCCTTGGGATTCAAGACTAGTCTGTAACTGTGCACAGGGTAAATGCCAAAGACAGTCTTTAAATCTGTTGCAGCATATACAAAGCTCTTCTTGCCCTTAATTCGTAAGGGCAAATCTCCTTCTTTAATACTCGCCTCTTAAATTTAAGCAACCGCAAACATTAGGGCGTGTTGACGTTTCGAGATTAGATTTTGTTCGTTCTGGCAAGCTCGTGCTCGCGAAACGAGGAATGATGTGTAGTTATTCTACTCAAATGACGAGCGGCTCTTATGACAGAAAGTAAGAGCAAGGGCTTGCCAGACGAACCCTTCGGGCAGCATTTGGCTGACGTTTCTGCTGCGTTATCGTCCGTTGATGTAGAACAACTACACAGCACGGACTTTGCCTTGCATAAACGCCAGCCAAATTGCTGCAAAAATAACCCTGAAACGTCAACACGCCCTAGATAAGTGTCGACCATTGGGGTAAGGCATCTCGATAATAGTGATTTGCCCAATCATCAAAATATTCATGCCTTCGTCTCACATGCCTTATGGCACTGTGCCATCAAGGTCTCTCGTCTATAACAATTACCGTGTCTTAATGCGCTGGCAAGCGGTGAATTATTTAGGTGAGTGCGATTATTTAGGCATCTTTGTGGTGCATGTATCGGAGAGAATTAAGCATCCCCACTAAATTGGTGTAAAATGGCCCGCATTGAGCGGATTTTTTATATGAAGATAAGCGTAAACATGGCATTTTGGCAGAATAAAGCGTTAACCGAGTTGACGTCGCAGGAGTGGGAGTCCCTCTGTGATGGTTGTGGTAAGTGTTGTTTAAACAAATTGATTGATGATGAAACTGAAGAGCTGTATTACACCAATGCGGCTTGTCTATTACTCGATCACCAAAGTGCCAGCTGCAAACATTATAGTGACCGTTTTAGCCATGTTCCCCAATGTACTGTGATTACTGCGCAAAATGTCCATGAACTCACCTGGCTACCCGATAGCTGCGCCTATCGCCGTTTGGCATCTGGCAGAGACTTACCAAGCTGGCATCCATTACTTACGGGGTCGAAGGAAGCCATGCACCTTGCAGGCATGTCGATTCAAGGCAAAGTGGTAGATGAGCGCAGGATTAAGGATATTGAAGACCATATCGTGCTGTGGCCGCTTAAAGATCTGGATTAATACCATTCAAGCAGCTTTTGTCTGTAATATCAGATAGTAATGAACAAAAAGGAGCAACTAACCATTTCGGTTGATTGCTCCTTTTTTCTATCTCGAGTTTAAAACCAAAGCGTTATTTATCAAGGAATGGTGGCGTTATTGCTGGACCATTGCTCAGTCACGCAAAACAATTTTACCGATTAGATAAAGTCATTCAATAATCGTCACTTTTTCGATAATGATGGGTTCACGGGGCACGTCTTCATGGCCCGCTACTCGGGTGGTTTTTACGCCTTCAATTTGCAGCACAACCTCGAGTCCCGCTGTGACTTTACCAAATACCGCATAACCCCAGCCGTTATTGGTGGGTGCCGTATGGTCTAGAAACTCATTATTGGCAGTATTGATAAAAAACTGCGCGGTTGCCGAGTGTGGCGCATCGGTACGGGCCATGGCGATAGTACCAAATACATTCGATAGGCCTTTGTTGGCTTCGTTGACAATTGGTTCGTGGGTGGGCTTTTCTTTCATTTTGGCGGTAAAGCCACCGCCTTGGATCATAAAGCCTTTGATTACACGATGGAAAATCGTGTGATCATAAAAACCTTCTTTACAGTAACGAATAAAGTTTTTGGCGGTAACGGGGGCGCGCTCTACATCAAGTTCGAGGGTTATATCGCCAAAATTTGTCGTGAAAATAATCATATGCTGCGCTTCTGTTAGTGAGTTATTTGGTGTGAGATCCACTAAGCCAAGGATTAAATGATGGAGATGTTTCACCTTGTGTTTGTTGTTTCTCGGTGCTTTCGCTCACATCGGGCTGTGTTAACCTTGTCGCTTGCTTAGGTTGCGGCTTGGATTTAGCACTACGGTGCTTTTTCGCCTGAGTCGCCTCAAAGGTGCCGGGTTTTCCACTGGAATAGGGCAAGGCTTGAGCTTTTTTGTTGGGTTTATGCGCAGATGCGGAAGCCGATTTAGGCACAAAATCGAGTATTGAAATAGGCACCGCTTTTTTAGGCTCAAACCCCTCGATATGCTTGCGCTCGATAATATGGCCTAAGCGACGCTCAATGGCGCACAGGTTCCTAAAATCATCTTTAGAGACAAAGGAAATCGCTTCACCTTGATTACCCGCGCGGCCGGTGCGGCCAATGCGATGGATATAATCATCGGCTTCATCGGGTAAATCGTAGTTAATCACTCGCTCGAGCGCATCGATATCGATACCGCGTGACGCAACACCGGTCGCGACTAAAAAGGAGACTTTACCCGCTTTAAAATCGATAAGCAGTTGCTCGCGCACCGCTTGGCTGCGCCCACTGTGAAAAGCCTCCGCGGTAATGCCACGCTTTTCTAACTGGCTAACCAATTTGGCAGCGCCGTGTTTGGTTTGGATAAAAATTAATGCCTGTGCCCAGTTATTCTCTTTAATTAAATGGCTCAATAGTGCGGATTTTCGATCTTTATCAACGGTCGTTAACCACTGCTCAATTTGCGTTGAAGCGGCATTTTTACGACTGATTTCAATCTCAATGGCATCCGGAATCGCGGTTTTAGCCAGTGCTTTGACCTGTTTTGATAAGGTTGCCGAAAATAGCAGGTTTTGCCGCTGCTCAGGCAGCTTTTCAATAATGCTATTAATATCTTCGATAAAGCCCATATCGAGCATACGATCGGCTTCATCCAGCACTAATACTGAGACTTCATCAAAGCGAATGGCTCTTTGAGTATACATATCCAGCAAACGCCCAGGCGTTGCAACGAGCAGATCAACCCCTTCAATCAGACGTTTTTTTTGCGGCGCAGCATCAACACCGCCGTACATGGCCATGGCCGTCAGCGGCAGGTACTTGGCATATTGATTGATGTTTTGTTCAACCTGCAGCGCCAGTTCCCGTGTGGGGGTAAGAATGATGGTACGTACCCGTTTAGGCCGAATTTTGGGAGCGTCAGCAAATCGATGCAGCAACGGCAATACAAAACTCGCCGTTTTACCTGTACCGGTTTGGGCTGCGGCTAGCACATTTTTCCCCGCAAGAATGCTGGGAATGGCCTGAGCTTGTATTGGCGTAGGGCTTTGGTAACCCAGTTCAGTCACGGCTTTGGTAAGCGCGCTGTGTAATCCAAGTTGGGTAAATGGCATTGAGGATCTCAACTAAATGATTTATTGGCAAACTGTTAGCGTGGCGCAAACAGCGAAGCAGGTCGCTATTATAGCAGTAGCATTATTGAAATAGGGGATTATCTCAACTTTGCGGTTAGTTCGAGGGGTTAATAAATGGGCTTACAAATTTGTAACTGGGCATGTATTAGATATTAACATTGCTGCAATTAGGCGGCTGATATGATTAACTAAAGTAATGTTAAATACGCCTGACGAGCGCGCTTTCAGGCGTTTATCGCCAAATTAAATACGCCTAGCATTCGTTTTACCAGCTTGCTTAGGGTAAGCATTACAACAACGCGTTGGTATAAATATAAAAAGGACAAAAAAGAATGAGAAAAACCACCCTATCCCTTGCGATATTGTTATCGTTCACCGGCCTTGTAGGCTGCCAATCCCAATTAGACCAAACCTCGCCAAGTAAAGTGGTTAGTGGTGAAGTTAGCACGGTTTCTTTTGCGCAGTTTAGTAATGCTTTTATCGATGATTTGTGGCAATTATCACCAACATGGGCGCTATATAGCGGCAAGCATGTTAATGATGGCTATTTAGAAATCCCCAATGAAGCTAGCCGTGTTAAGACACTTGCCTTTGTAAAAAACCAGCAGGCAAAGCTGAAACAGTTTGAACTTAAGTCTCTGAGCTCTAACGAAACCATCGATTATCATTTGATTGATAACCTGTTAAATAGCATGGCGTGGGATATCACTGACTTTAAATCTTGGCAATGGGATCCCTCTAGCTATAACGTGGCGGGCGGTTTTGCGCAAATCATCAATGAAAACTTTGCGCCGCTGGATGACAGATTACGCTCGGTATTGGCCAGGATGGAAAATATCCCAGCTTATTACGCCGCAGCAAGAAGTAATATATCGAAACCAACCCTAGAGCATACGGAACTTGCTGTAATGCAAAACCAAGGTGCGTTTTCGGTATTCTCCGATGATTTATTAAAACAAGTGGCGGATTCCGGTCTGTCGGATGCGGAAAAATCGCTGTTTAAATCCCGCTTCGATACGGCAACGAAAGCAATTAATGAACATATTCGTTGGTTAAATGCACAGGTTGACCAACTGAAAAAAGAAGGCGCCCGTAGCTTTAGGATCGGTGAAGAATTATACGAGCAAAAATTTGCCTTTGATATCCAAGCGGGCATGACGGCTAAACAGCTCTATCAAAAAGCCATGGCAGATAAAGATAGGGTCCAAGGTGAAATGGCCAAGATCACCGATAAACTTTGGCCTAAATATTTTACAACGCCAAAACCAAGTGATAATAAAATAGCCATCCGCCAATTAATTGATAAATTGTCGACTGAGCACGTCAAACGTGACGACTTTGTTAGCGAAGTCCGTAAACAAATTCCTGAGTTGATTGAGTTTGTAAATCAAAAAAAATTAGTGACTTTAGACCCTAAAAAACCATTAGTGGTTCGTGAAACTCCGGAGTATATGCGTGGTTATGCTGGAGCGTCGATTAGTGCCCCTGGCCCCTATGATAAATTAGGTAATACCTATTATAACGTCACGCCACTCGATGGTATGAATGATGAATCCGCTGAAAGCTATTTACGCGAATATAACCATTGGATATTACAGATTTTAAATATCCATGAGGCGATTCCAGGGCATTACACTCAATTAGTGTATTCCAATGAGTCACCAAGCTTAGTGAAAAGCTTATTTGGTAATGGCGCAATGGTCGAAGGTTGGGCCGTTTATACCGAACGCATGATGCTTGAAGAAGGTTATGGCAATTTCGAGCCTGAAATGTGGTTGATGTATTACAAGTGGAATCTACGTGTTATCTGTAACACTATCTTGGATTACAGCATTCATGTTAAAGGCATGACTGAAGATCAAGCCATCAGCCTGATGATGGATGAAGCCTTCCAGCAGCGAGCTGAGGCGGAAGGTAAGTGGCGCCGTGCTACCCTAAGCCAAGTACAGCTGACCAGTTACTACTCGGGTTACCGTGAAATTTACGATTTCCGCGAAGAATATAAGCAGCTCAAAGGTAAGGATTTTGATCTCAAAGCATTCCATGAGAAGTTTTTAAGCTATGGCAGTGCGCCAGTGAAATATATTCGTCAGTTAATGCTAGAAAAATAAGCCAATAATTGAAAGGGTGCCATCAATGGCGCCTTTTCACTGGCTGTTTTGATATAAATTGCGTGGATGAATACGTCTGAATTGATACAACGATTAATTTAGGCCATACAGCAGATTCTGTATGGCCTTGTTATAATTGTTTCTTTCTGGAAGGCTGTTTTCGGTATTATTTTTTGTTGGGTAACTCAGCCATAATAGCTAATACATCTTCGTATGAAATGTTAAACTCTCGAGAAAGGTTAATAATTTTAGTCTTATAGGTTTGAATATTTTCTTGCTGTGCAAGTTGGTGTTTCTTTTCTTCAACTAGTTCGTTAACAGTTTCTTGCAATATTAATAAGCGACGCAAACTGTAATCAAGGGATTTGATGTATTTCCCCATTTGTTGTTTATTACGGGTTTGCTCAAGATCCGTTGAGACTTTTTTCTCATATCCATATTCATCGAGTGCAGCGATAGCGCTTTGCAAATCTAGATCAGTTGTCATTTGGTGTTCACTTTATTACGAGACGTTGAGAAGCGAAAGAATGAATGCCTTAACCCAAGAGGGTATCACAAGCGTTTTACTATCGCAGATTATAATGTTTATGCCAATGCTGACCAAGTATTAAAGTGCTAAAACCAATAAAAAGCTGGTTTTCTCATAGTACTTGTCGGCGTCTACAATAATGAGTAGTCTAAACTTTTCGCCAAGTGGAGATTGAAATGCTTGATCTATTACCCGATTTGTTTGATCACTATCCATCCAAACTCACTTTGTTGCCGCTAGCGTTTCGTGCTTATGGTGGTAAGAAGTTGTTTTGGGGTGAAGTTGTGACGGTCAAATGTTTTGAAGATAACTCCAAAGTGAAAGAAGTTTTAGCACAGCCAGGTCAAGGGAAAGTGCTTGTTGTTGATGGTGGAGGCTCATCCCGTCGTGCACTGCTGGGGGATTTAATCGCCCAAAGCGCCATGGATAATGGTTGGCAAGGCGTGATTATCAATGGTTATGTTCGGGATGTTGCTAGACTGAATACTTTTAATTTAGGGGTTTATGCCTTAGGCGCGATGCCCATCAAGACTGATAAGAAAGATCAAGGGCAAGTCAATGTGCCTATCGAGTTTGGCAGTGTTACAGTCAAACCCGGTATGATGGTTTATGTTGATGAGAATGGCATTGCCATCAGTGAGGAGTGTTTAAATTTCGCATTTTTAAGTTAAGTTTTTAAATTCAAGATGTTATTGATAAGGATGTTTTCATGAAATTCATTAAGTGGTTTTTAGCCATTCTGGCGACCTTAATTGTCGCTGTCGCCTTATATCTTACTGTTTTCTTTGACCCTAATGATTTTAAACCTGAAATTGTCAACGCTGTTAAAAAACAAACTGGGCGCGAGTTAGTAATAACCGATGACTTGTCATGGACGTTTTTTCCGACCATAGGGATTAATTTAGGCGGTGTTTCCCTATCTAACCCTGAGGGATTTACCCCAAAATCGATGCTTGAAGTTAATAAAGCCGTAGCTGAGGTTGAGCTTATACCACTGTTTAGCAAGCAAATTGAAATCGCTCAGCTCACTCTTGATGGCGCAAAAATCAATTTGGTCACCCGTAAAAATGGTAGCTCAAGCCTAGATGGCTTAACGGGCAAGAGCACAGAAAAGCCTGTTACCCCACCAGCCGAATCCAGCGCCAAAGCACAATTAACGAGCATTGATGTCGGTGGCGTTTCTATCACTAATACCGAAATCAACTTGATTGATGAAGCTAAGGGACAAACTCAAACCTTAACCTTAAAGCAATTTACACTGGGGGCATTTTCCCTCGACAAATTTGCACCAATTGCTTACGAATTTGCCGCGATCTTGCCGGATATGACGATTAACAGTCAGGGTGAAGGGCAAATCAAGTTAAGTCATGACTTTAATCAGCTGGTGATTGAGAAACTGGATATTGAGACTCAAGTTGAAGGCGAGGGGATCCCTAATAAAAAATTGACCGCTGAGGTTAGTCTAAACAGCCAAATCGCATTAGATAAAAAGCAGTTATCGTTGGACATCAGTAAATTAACGGCAATGGATATCAATGCAGCGGGTAAGTTGACCGTCAATTACGCGAGCAAAGTGCCGAAAATTAGCGCGGATTTCCAATTTGGGGATATTGACCTCGATGCTTTGCTACCAAAATCTGACACTTCAGAAGAACAAACCGCAGCTGCGTCTTCACAGACTCAGGCTGTTGAACCCGATTTAACGGCGCTTAATGGTTTGGATGCGAAGCTAATATTGGCGGTTAAATCGATCAAAGTCGCGAATTTGTCTACGCAAAATTGGTTAATGGATTTAGGCATTAAAAATGGTGAGGTTGATCTTAAGCAGCTAAGTGCAGATCTCTACCAAGGTAAGTTAATGCTGAATGCTCAGGTTGATGCGCGATCAAAAGTGGCAAGTTACCAATTTGATAAGCAAATATCAGGTGTTCAAATTCAACCATTACTTAAGGATGTGGCCAAGCTAGATATTCTGGCGGGAACGGCAAATTTTAATGTAAAAGGCAAAGGTAAGAGTTTGATTCCTGAACAATTAAAGAAAAACCTCCTCGCAAATGGTCGTTTTGATATCACCGATGGTGCCCTTTACGGTGTCAATATCCCGCAGATGATCCGTAGTGCTCAGGCTAAATTAAAGGGGGATTTGTCTGCGGACACGAAAGAGGAGCGTAAAACCGACTTCTCGAGCCTAACCGGTAACTTCTCCCTTGAACATGGTGTAGCGACAAACCCTGATCTCGCTATGTCTTCACCTTTGCTTAGGCTTGCGGGTAAGGGCAGCGCGGATCTCTTGACGCAAACTCTGGATTATCGGTTAACGACCAGTTTAGTCAATTCCCTTAAAGGTCAAGGTGGCAGTGAGAAAGATGCGCTAGCAGGAATTGATATCCCTCTCGCGATTACCGGTACTTTCCAAAAGCCGGAATATGCCTTAGATACTCAAGCGTTATTAAATAATCAGTTGAAGGAAGAGACTGATAAAGCGAAAGAAAAATTAAAGGATTCGCTACTTAAAAAGTTGGGCGGCTTGTAGGTATGCAAGATTTGCGTGCTCTGTCATCTCCTACGTCAACAGTCGATGTGTGAGCGTAACCGGCAACGTTCTGCTCGAAAGATAACGGCGTATTGAGCCAATAAAAAAGCAGTAAGCCAGAGGTTACTGCTTTTTTATGTTGATCTTTATTTTAGATGCAAGACGATTTTATTAACAAATTAAACATAAGGTATTTAGAGTGATTCACACTTAAATGCTTTATGTATTTAAATTGCTTTCATCTACAACCAGTTTCAACACTTGACCGGGTTGAATATATTGTGATGCGGTTAAGCCGTTCCATTCGCGAAGTTCAGGAACAGTCACTTTAAACTTGTTTGCAATTCGGGCGAGTGAATCACCAGCCTTAACTTTGTAGCTGACGGTTCGGATCTGCTCGTTATCGTGTTTTTCTTGTGGTGCAACAATCGTCAATTGCTGACCACTTTGTAATTTGCTGTCTTTGCTTAAATGGTTCCAAGTCATTAACTGTTTGACGCTAACATTATGTGCTTGGGCAATTTGCCACAAACTATCACCGGATTTTACTTTATAGGTCAACTTGTTACCCGAGGCGGCAACAGCGGCTTTTTTAGGTAATTTCTGACTGGTTGATAGGGCATACAGTTGTTTATCATCAGCAGAGACTGGGATAATTAGCGGTCTTCCAGCAATGATATTGTTGTTTTTCATACCATTAGCAGCACGGATCGCATTGATGCTTGTATGATGTTTTTCTGCAATAGACCCTAAACTATCTCCAGGCTTAATCGTATATCTAAGCCAGCTTACACGGGCCTCACTTTCTGTTTCTGCAAGTGCTTTTTTGAACTCTTCAGATTTATCAATGGGTAATACTAAAGTGTGTGGGCCCATTGGTGAGGTTGCCCAGCGATTGTAACCTGGATTGAGCTTTAACAGCTCATTGGTGGTCATATTGGCGAGACCTGCTGCCATGGCTAAGTCAATTTGACTGTCTATATCAACCACTTCGATTGAGGGGCTGTTATCAATGGGTGCCAGAGTAATGCCATATTCATCGGCATGTTTAATCACTTCGGCGAGCGCCAATAACTGTGGCACATAACGTTTGGTTTCTTTAGGGAGATCGAGCGACCAAAAATCGGTTTTAAGACCTTTATCTTCGTTGCGTTTAATCGCATTGAGTACGCGTGACTCTCCTGAGTTGTAGGCCGCAATTGCATAAAGCCAATTATTATTGGTTTTATCGTACAAATATTCGAGCATATCTAGGGCTGCTGTCGTGGATGCAGGCACATCGCGACGGCCGTCATACCACCAGTTCATTTCTAACCCAAAGTGGCTCGCCATCGGGGTGGTAAATTGCCAAAGCCCTGAGGCAGCACTGGCCGAAGAAGCACTGGGATCGAAAGCGCTTTCAATAATCGGAAGCAGGGCTATCTCGATTGGTAGATGGCGTTTTTCAAGCTCTTCGACGATCAAATACATGTAAGGCGCTGCACGCTCAGAAATCAATTCAAGGTGTTTAGGGTTGTTAATGTACCAATCGCGATAATAGTTAACGAGTTTCTTGTCTGGAATGGGTAACTGCATTCCTTGACGAATTCGTTCCCATACATCAGTAATTTGCGCCGATTCAGGTTCGGTTGCGAGATAATACTGTGGGACGGTATTTTCGGTCGTGACGGTTTCAGCTTCAGGTTTGGGCACCTGAGGGTTGTCTAACGTCTGACAACCTGTGAGTAGGGCAAATCCCCCTACTACAACATAAAGTGATACTCTCATGGAAAACGATAGTCCTCTGTTAGTGCATTGCCACTGCACTTTTCGTACAACGTAAATTATCTAACGAATTGATTATGTGAAAAAAAGTGGCAACACAGAGCGCAAAGTATTCACGCAAAAACGAGCCATTCTATGGGATCTTTTCGAGCTTGTCCCTAAATTATCGTACATCTTGTAGGGTCACTTTTGATTTACGTCATCAAAAGTGGAAAAATCTGTATAAATTTCAGCCATAAATGGATCGTTTTTTACTAAAAAATATCTTTCCACTGCCGAAGTAGGGCAAAACAGCTTAGTTCATCAGCTTTAGTCAGATCTTGGTCACAAAACTTACTTTTTATGCTGTTGACTATGGTAGGCGCTAACGGACGAAGGAAGGGATTGATTGCCCGCTCTAACCCTATGGTGGAGGGGATGGTGGCTTTGTTTTGGGCACGCATTGTGGTGGCTTGCTCTACATACTTGTTGAGTGCAGCGTTATCTGCATCTACCTCTTGGGCGAATTTAAGATTCGCAAGAGTATATTCATGGGCGCAGTACACTCGAGTCTCATCGGGTAACGCCGCGAGCAAACTTAAGGATTGCCACATTTGTGCAGGGGTGCCCTCAAATAAACGACCGCAGCCTGCACTAAAGAGTGTATCACCACAAAATAGTGCACCATCAAGTAGATACGCTATATGACCAGCAGTATGCCCAGGTACAGACAAGATGTGTATGGGCGCATCGATAAAGGGCAAAGTAAGTGTATTGATCTGTGTAGGGTCGATTGGCTGATTGATGCCTTGAATAGCTTCACGTTCCGGACCGTAGACAGCCAGGATCTGGTCTGTTGTCTGCTTAACATGGGCGGCGAGGGCGGTTATTCCACCTGTATGATCATGATGATGATGAGTGATCAAAATACCCGCTAACGTAAGTTGATGTTTACGTAAGTAGTCGAGCACAACATGTGGATCGCCAGGATCAACCACATACACCGTTTGCAGGGAGTCTTGTCGCAACACCCAGATATAATTGTCATTAAAGGCATTAATCGCTGTTATAGTGAGCATAGCACCGCCGATAGCTGTATTTTGATTTCAAGATGAGGTTATTATCCACAGGTGGATATCAGTTGGCGACTATTGTGATTTTTAAATCACCTAATGATGGATGTTCAATGAAGGTCTTAACTCGGTAAAAGTAATAAGATAACGGAAAGGGAGGTGAGTTGTGTCGTATAACAGTTCTGTGCGTAAACCTGAGCAATGGGAAGATTTACCCAATGGCGACGCACTCCAGCAAGCTGTTACCGATAAGCTCACTGATTGGTGGCCAAGGGTGTTTGGTTATCATTTGTTGAAGTTGGGCCCCTTAAGTGCACAGATCTCCAGTATTGCATCCCCTGTTGCTCATCATTTTTCACTATGCTCAGTACCAACAGCCTCGTTAATGGGGGATTTTTGTCATTTGCCGATACAAAATGGGGTGATTGATGCTGTGGTGATGAGCCTGCTACTAGAGTTTGAGGCTGATCCTTACCGTATTTTACGGGAAACCGATAGAGTGCTGATCGCCGGTGGTTATTTATTTATTGTGGGCTTTAACCCCTTAAGCTCAGTGTTTCTTGGCAAGCTGTGGCCGAAATATCAAGATGATCTACCTTGGAGCGGACGCTTTTTTATGCCATCTAGGGTGCGAGATTGGTTAGGGCTACTTGGTTATCAAGTGGTGAGTGATGAGCGTTTGGTTTACCATCCCCTGATCGGCGAATTGAATCGTGGTCGTTTTTTACAGCAAACCTTAGCTTCATGGCTTCCCAGTGCGGGGAGTTTGTATTTGATTGTGGCTCGAAAATTAGAATCACCATTAACCCCAATCCGTGACAAACGTAAAGTTCGACAACCCAATTGGGCCACTGCGCCAAGTGCCGGACGCACTGGGCATTTATCCGAACATATAAAATAACATCATCGATTAATGAGTCCGATATGCGAATTACCCTAAGGCAACTTGCAGTTTTTGAAGCCGTCGCACGCAGTGGTCAGGTGGCAAAAGCGGCTGAACAAGTTAATCTATCGCCGCCTGCGACCTCTATGGCCTTAGCCGAATTGGAAAAACAGCTCAATGCCCGCTTATTTGAAAGAATTGGCAATCGTCTGCAACTGAATTCGCAGGGTAACCTCTTGTTGCCGTTGGCCACCGATCTTTTACATCGTGTTGAACAAATTGAGCAGGCATTTACTCGTCAAGATGGTGATTTGGTTGGACACTTAAGTGTGAGTGCAAGCTCAACGATTGGTAATTATTTACTGGCGAAAGCGGCAGTCGCATTTTGCCAGCAACATATCCAAACCCATGTAGACGTGGCGATCACCAATACCCAAGAAGTGATTCAATCCGTTGCACAATTTCGTGCCGAAATGGGGTTTATTGAAGGGCATTGTACTGATAACCGTCTTCATATCGAGCCGTGGCACAAGGATCGATTATTGGTGTTTTGCCATCCCGCTCATCCATTGGCAGGGCAAACGGTTAAGCCTTTGGCCGTAAAAGGCCAATCTTGGGTGCTGCGTGAAGAAGGATCGGGAACTCGGGAATATTTTGTTAATGCGGCCAATGAACTGGGTATGCAACCAGAGGCTAAGTTCTGCTTTACCACGCCAGATGCCATCAAGTTGGCGGTAAAACAAGGTGCTGGTTTGGGGGTTTTGTCAGAACTTGCGTTGGATAAAGACATTAGTCGAAAAGAATTGGCTCTAGTCACCATTGAAGGATTAGTGCTAGAGCGGCAGTTTTACCGCATCACTCATAAGAGTCGCCAAGCAACGTCGTTAGGGCTGGCCTTTGTGCAGTTTTGCAGTAATTTTTTCTATTTATCACGAGAATAATGGTGTTCTAGCAGCGATAAGTGTTAGGACTCCGCCTGATAACCAGCATCAATTTGCGTAGGATTTGCCTCTGCGGCGGCGCGAGCGAGTTGATCACAGCGTTCATTTTCCGCGTGTCCTGCATGGCCTTTTACCCAGCGCCAATCAATTTGGTGGAGTTGAGCGGCGTTATCTAAACGTTTCCAAAGATCGACATTTTTCACCGGCGTTCGATTAGAAGTCATCCAGCCTTTTTTCTTCCAGCCGTGGATCCAAGTGGTGATCCCTTGGCGCATATATTGGCTATCGCTGGTGAGAATGATTTTACAGGGTTCTTTTAGGGCCTCAAGCGCAACGATTGGGGCTAATAATTCCATGCGATTATTGGTTGTCAGGGCAAAACCATCGGATATCTCCTTTGTATGGCCCTTATAATTCATTACAATGCCATAGCCACCGGGGCCCGGATTGCCTAAGCAAGAACCATCGGTGAAGATGTGGATTAGTTTTAGTTCAGTCATCAAGTGGTTACCAGCGGTGTAAATATCGGCCGAGTATAACCAAAAAAAGTCATAAGAAGCGCATAAAAGTATGAATATTATCTCAAACGCAAGCCGTCAGGTTATTTTGGATACTGAAACCACTGGTATGAACCAGGGGAGTGGTGCGGTGTATTTAGGACACCGAATTATTGAGATAGGCTGTGTTGAGGTCATCAACCGCCGTTTAACGGGGCGTTATTACCATCAATATATCAATCCTGGCCAAGCGATTGATCCAGAAGCGATTGCTGTTCACGGGATCACCGATGAGCGTGTTGCAAATGAGCCAAGATTTCATCAAATAGCGCAAGAGTTTATCGATTTTATCAGTGGCGCAGAAATTGTAGCCCATAACGCAAACTTCGACGTGAGCTTTATGGACCATGAGTTTTCCTTACTACAACCGTTAGGACCAAAGACTCGCGACATTTGTGATATTTTAGACTCCCTCGATATCGCTAAGTTTTTGCATCCTGGGCAAAAAAACAACTTAGACGCTCTCTGCAAACGTTATGGCATCGACAATTCCCGCCGTCATTACCACGGCGCATTACTCGACGCCGAAATTCTTGCCGATGTGTATTTGTCGATGACGGGAGGTCAGACTAAGTTCAATCTCTCTAACGAAGAAGTTGGTCAAGAGGCGGGAGGCATTCAACGCTTTGATCCCGCATCACTTAATCTTAAAGTGATCAGCGCATCGGCCGATGAACTCGTTATACATGAACAACGCCTTGATTTAGTCGCAAAATCAGGAAAGTGCCTCTGGAGAGGATAATTTTTAGCCTATGACGATGTTGCTGCGAAAATCTCTAGTCAATACCACGTTAATACTCGGCTACCTTAGCTTGAGCACGTCATTGCTTGCGGCTGATACGGAACCAGTGACTGCTAAGCCAACAAAGCCGACTACCGATATGGCAGTTAAGGTTCAAAATACTGCTGAACCAAGTGCTGAGGTTAAGGTAAACAGTGCTGAGATTAAGGTAAACACGTCCAAGCCCTCGAATATGAAAGTCGTGCCCGTTGAAACGGCATCTGAACTTAAAAATCGTTTTCGGGTGGATCATATGGTCAGCAGTATGACACTCATGATCCAGCGAGAATATGGTTCGGCCCCCGTGGTGATTGTCTTGCCCGATGGCAGTAAGTGGTACGCCAATCGTCATCCAGAAACCGTTAAATGGGTTGATGGTATAACCGGAGATATTATTTATATCGAATCACCCCAGCCTGGTCCTTGGCAATTAGTGGGTAAGGTGGTGCCGGGCTCGAAAATTAAACGGGTTTCAAAGCTTGAGATTGAAGTTCAACGATTACCTCAGCCATTATTTCAAGGTGAACAAACCAAAGTGATTGCCCAATTAATGGGAGATGCAGAGCGCGTTCGCATGCCTGGGATGGACTATTTAGTCGAGTGGACCGCGCACTTTGTCAGTAAGCATCGTACGGGCGATGAAAACTTTGCCGCAGGTGACATTATCGTTGGTTCCTACAAAGATAATGGTGAAAAGTTCGATGAAAGACCTGATGACGGCATATTTACAGGCGATATCAATCTTAAGCAGCCATGGGGTGAGTACGACTTTGTCGTTCAAGCGCGTAACAACGTATTTGAAAGGCAAGTCTCATTTCCTTTTAGCTTATCTCCACGACCCGTAAATGCAGAGGTGATAACTCCTGAAGATCCTTTAACGGGTCAATGGAAAATCATGCTACATGCCGATAGTAGCGTATTACAGCTAGCTGAGACCCATTTTTCATTTGAGCTTGTTGGACCTGCTGGTTTGCAACTTCCCCTCGTAGTTCATGGGCTTAAGGAGAGCGACACTGAATTGCCGATACCGCCTGTGACCGAGTTTGGCAGTTACCGAATAAAAGGCTCTGCTGCGACAACGACAGTCACTGGCCGTGAAATAGTACTCGATTTACCTGAACTGTTCTTCAACCTAGTGCAACCGCCCGAGCCACCACCTAGCGAAGAAGAGCTCGCAGCTGTGGCCGCGCAAAAGGCTGCAGAGGAAGAGGCTCTCGCTAAGCAGGAAGCGATCTTCTGGATTATCACCGTCAATGTGGTATTAGTGCTACTGGGTGTGGTTGGGTTGATTATTTGGCGTAAGCGTCAAAGTTTGGCACAAGCATTAGCAGCGGCCGAACAGCGGATTTTAGATGAAGCGGAACAAAATAAAGCTGATGTCCCATCTCTTGATGAAATAGATTTAACTATGCCAGATGAACCTGATAATCGTAGATAAAAGTGAAGGAAAGGGTGAGATTTACATCGGGATTTGCAGATATTTTGTTCACTTATCATGGGGTTTTGTTAAGTTTGGCGAAATTTTAACTAATCGATGCAATTGAGTGAAAAAAACGGTTGACGCTTCGAACGCTCAACCGTATTATTCACCGCAACTTGAGTGGAGCGGTAGTTCAGTTGGTTAGAATACCGGCCTGTCACGCCGGGGGTCGCGGGTTCGAGTCCCGTCCGCTCCGCCAGTCAAGTTATTGAAAGTTAAAATTATAGTGCTGTTATAGCGGTATAATAAAAAGTTTGGAGCGGTAGTTCAGTTGGTTAGAATACCGGCCTGTCACGCCGGGGGTCGCGGGTTCGAGTCCCGTCCGCTCCGCCAACATTCATGAAGCCCATGCTACTGAAAAGCATGGGCTTTTTGTTTTTTCATCAGTTCCTATCTCATTTCTTTCTTCGTGACCGTGACCAAAATGTGACCATTTGGTGACCACAACCCACTTTAGACCGAAGGTCATTTTTAAAATTTTGTTGGTCAACTGTAGTATCAGTCTTTTCGCTTTTCACTATTTTAGAGTTGGGAGTTTCTAATGATAGTTGGCGTGTATTGACAGATCACTTCATCAACTTGTCTATTATAGCTAGCTTGGCTAGCTCAATTTTGCCCCATTTCAATCTAGCAATGTGATTCACAAGTAACTTCAGCGTCGAAAGATTGACCAAATTTTTGTAATGCGGCAGAGTGACTAGTGTAATGGTGGATATTCAATGTCCATGTCTTCTGCACCCATATTTTTTCTCAACAACATCTAGGCTCTATCAGAGTTGAAATGAGGAAAGATGACCATATCTATTACATTCATCGAATAGTGGCTCACAAGGAACTCGCTTGGAAAATATCCTTCGCGAATCCTGTTATTAGGCTGGCCTAAGTCTATATTCCCAGCGTCATCTACCGCGATAGGCGACATTTTTGTTTTGAAATTTACCATACTTTCCATTATTGAGAGTTACCTGTCTATTTTTTGTGATTCCATTCCACTGTTGGATGGTTAGAATTTAATGATAAGTGGATAACTTATTCAAGTGGGTATCGGAGAATTCGACTATTAGCGATTGTAACCGCTGAAGTTTGAAAATGAGCATTACGTTTATTTTCGGCTTTGTTTCCTAAATCGATTCAGCGAACAAAGCCCCTCATAATCGTCTAAATATCAAACTACACGGTAAGTTACAGGCATGCCTAGCCCTGTAAGCTTGTTCAAAGCCTTTATCATCGCGTAAGTTTCTCCCACCTGACCGTTATAATTTCGCAGGCTCAATCTACCACCAAGTAATTGCTTTACCCTGTACATGGCAGTTTCTGAGATTGACCGCCGATGATAACCATACCGTTTTTTCCACTGCTTATTTGAACCATAAAGCTGTTGCCAACTGACCGCTAAGTTACGCGGATGTCCGTGTTCCCAGAGTGCAGCACCGTCCCTCGGTGGAATGAGTACTAAAGCGCGTTTTCTACGAACCGCATCGTGACAGGCTCTTGTGTCGTAAGCACCATCACCTGAAATATTTCGGATTTTTCGATGGGTTTGCTTGAGCAAATTCGGCA
>NZ_JAKZGV010000047.1:0-33623 GCF_022557375.1 Shewanella sp. MM_2022_3 | reverse complement strand
TTAAATATTGTTTTAATTAAGAAAAATCACATTAACAAAAGTTTAGAAATGCGATCTACCTCCAAAGTTATAGTCCTAAATGCGGTTTGGTTCAAAAAACAAACATATCAATAACAGTAATATTTCATCCGAGACCAAAAGTACTCAATTTAAAAAATAAAAGTATTCGATGCTTGCAAATGAAATCAGCGGTTCAAAGCACTAATCTCCCCTGCAAACGTTAGTGCTGCAATCCGTGCCTTTAAATGCGTATTGGATTAATGGAGATTATGATGAGAATATTCACCTCTAAAAAACTGGCATACGTTGTCGCCTTAGCACTTACCGGTGCTCTCGTAGGTTGCGGCAGTGATGGTAAAGATGGTGTAGATGGCGCGCCAGGCACTCCGGGGACACCTGGCACACCGGGAACACCGGGTGAACCTTGGGTTCCACCACCAGTCACGAGTTCAACAGTCACCAATGTAAAAGTACTGAACTATAGCTTTGGTGAAGGCAATATCACCTATGAATTTAAGATCACTGACGAAAATGGCAACTTAATCAATGGACTGAAAAATGCTGAAGCCAAAGTTGCAGCATTAACCGATAAAGGCTTTATCAATAATAGAAATGAAGCCGACAAAACCGACGCAAGTGGCAATCCTGTCAAAGATAACGTCAATATCGGTGGCGCTGCGACTCAAGCAACTGAGGGCGCTTTGCTCACTTCATTAGGCGATGGTCACTATAGCTTTAAAGCCCCAATGAAAGGTGTTAACGCTGGTACCGAAGGTATTGTATGGCTCAGAGTCGGCGGTAATGCTGAAACTGGCATTGCTCGCTCAGCACCGCTGGTGGTGAACAAGCCAGAGGGAACTCATTCAACCACGACCGATAGTTGCTATTCCTGTCACGTAGACTATTCAACAAGCCCACGTCGTCACGCTAGTTATGTAGCAACCGGTATGGACAGCGAAGTCACCTTCGTTGAAGGCTGTTTAGTCTGTCACGGCTCAGTTAGCTTTGCAGCAAAAAATGCCGAAGGTTTCTCTATCGGCGGTTATGCAACCAACACACTGTCTAAGATTGGCCACATTAATCACCAGAAATTTACTAAAGATTTCAGCGTGATGAACTGTAGTTCTTGCCACGTTGAAGCTCCAACCAATATTAGTGTTTCAGGCCCAGGCTGTATTGACTGTCACAATACTGGTGGTGTACCAGGCGCGATTGTGCCAAGTAATGGTGCCGATGTCCGTCCGATGCATGAAGGTAAAACAGGTATTACTGAGCGCCAAGCATTACGTGCTAAGTATAAACTTGAATTATCTACCCCTGTTAAAGTTGATGATATTTCAACAAAAACAGATCATTATGCGCCAACTGGTGCAGCTTCTGCCGTTACCGCACCAGGCTGGTGTACCACTCTGACAGTAAAAGATACTGACGGTAATATCTTTAGCATTAAAGATAACTTCAACTACTCAAATCCGCTGGTATTTGATGCTAAGAAACCGATTGTTTACGCAGGTGCTTATCTGCATTCCTACGAAAAAAATAGCTTAGTCGGTCGCCCAGGTAACCGTACTAACTATTACTATGGCTACAATGCTGATGGTACTAAAAATATCTGTCATCTGCTGACCGATATCAGCCCTGTAAACGCCAACTATGTCTACTCTGCACGTGTGACCTTCAGCACCGCAGGTTGGATGGAGTACGACGGTAACCAACGCTATCAAAGCAATGGCAGCCTCAGAGCCAATGGCTATGACGGCTCAATGGGGGTCTCGTTCACCGCATACTCTGATGTAGTCGATCCTGCGACTGCAACCAAAGTATCCGCCTTTGAACGTCGCACCGTAGTCAGTGATAACAGCTGTACTACTTGTCACAATGATGCCACCGCATTCCACAAAAATGGCGCATTTGACGAAGGCGGTAAGGCTTGCGTAGCTTGCCATGATAACGGTATGGCACGGACTTCGGCCACTCTGGGTGCTGGTTTTGGTCCAATGGTGCACAGCTGGCACTGGGGCAACGGTGCGAATGTCGGTGAGATGAAGGCCGATGGCACTCAAGCGAAAACCGCTAACGGTGCAGGTGCAATCAACCCAGTCACAAGCTGTGTTGCCTGTCACGAAACCGCGATTGATTTAAACAAAATACCAAACCAATACATCCTTGAACCTGGTAACAAAATGACCAGCCCTGTCACCGCTAACTGCTATGCTTGCCACACAGGCGATGCAGTCAAAGCTCACATGGCTAGCAATGGTGGCGAGATCAGCGTTCCTGCAGTAGGTGATTGGTTCAAACAACCAACAGGAGAAGCATGTGCTGTTTGCCATAACACAGGTAGCAGCTCAGGTATCGACAAATACCACAACTTCACCCGTAAATAGTTAATCGTCCCGCTATTTTCCCTGCAAGAAAATAGTTCAAAGCGCCCTGTAACCTTGGGGCGCTTTTTTTGTTTACTTTTACTTACAACTTCATCCCATAGGTTTTCAGTCCTATTTAAGTTAGTAACGCTAGAGTCACAAAAACTACAATTCTAAGGAAATCACTCAACTATGCGTAAAAGTTTTATTGCCATCGCCATTGGCGCCACACTGATGACCGGAGCACTCGCAGGCTGTAGCACTCAAGATACAAAAGCTGCAAATGTCACCGCAGTACAAACCCAAAACCCCTTATTCCAAGCCAGTACACTGCAATATCAAGCACCTGATTTCAGCGTTATTAAAGACGAGCATTTTCAGCCCGCTTTAGAACAAGGTATTAAAGAGCAGTATCAAGAAATTTTAGCGATTGCTAACAATCCTGCTGCGCCAACCTTTGATAACACAATTGTCGCCATGGAAAAAAGTGGCGCCCTGCTCAACCGTGCATCGAGCGTGTTTTACAACCTCGCAGGTTCGAACAGCAATCCAGCCCTGCGTAAAATCCAAGGTGAAATGGCCCCCAAAATGGCTGCTCACTCGGATAACATCAACCTTAATCCTGCGCTATTCGCTCGTATTGAAGCCATCTATAACGACCGCAATAACTTAGGTTTAACGCCTGAAGCGGTACGTTTGGTTGAGGTGTATCACCAGCGCTTTATCATGGCTGGCGCTAAGCTGACCGATGAGCAAAAAGTGAAGATCCGTGCCTTAAACGAAGAGCAATCGACGCTGACCAATGAGTTTTCCCAACGTTTACTGCGCCTAACAAAAGAAATCGCTATTGTTGTCGATAGCAAAGAACAACTGGCGGGCCTAAGTGACAGCGAAATCACCTCGGCAGCAAACGATGCCAAGGCAGCAGGCCATGAAGGTAAGTACTTAATCAATATCACCAACACTACTCGCCAGCCAATACTCGCCTCTTTAGAGAACCGTGAACTGCGCCAGCGCATTTGGGAAGCCTCGGCAAACCGTGGCTTAACGGGTGAAAACGAGACCGCATCTTTAGTGTCTCGCTTAGCCCAATTACGTGCCGAGCGCGCGGCTCTCTTAGGTTATGAGAACTGGGCTAGCTATCGCCTTGCACCGCAAATGGCAAAAACGCCAGAAGCGGTTTACAGCATGTTTGGCTCTATGGTGCCAGCCGTAGTTGCCAACACAGAGAAAGAAGCGGCCGATATCCAAGCGATGATCAATAAGACCGGTGGCAAGTTTGAACTCGCACCATGGGACTGGGAGTTTTACGCAGAGAAAGTCCGCCAAGAAAAATACGCTCTTGATGCCAATAGCATTCGTCCCTACTTCGAATTTAACCGCGTCCTCGAAGACGGCGTGTTCTATACGCTTAAAGAGTTGTATGGCGTGACGTTAAAACCACGTCCAGATTTGCCTGTATACCACCCAGATGTGAAAGCCTATGAAATGTTTGATGCCGATGGCTCAAGCATGGCGATTTTCTATGCTGATTACTTTGCCCGTGAAGGTAAACGCGGTGGCGCATGGATGAGCTCGTTTGTAGGGCAATCCTTCCTCGAAGGTACTAAGCCTGTCGTAGTTAACGTGATGAACATTAAAAAGGCGCCTGAAGGCCAACCTACCTTCGTCAGCTATAACGAAGTCACCACGATGTTCCACGAAATGGGCCACGGTACCCACGGTATGTTCTCCAAAGTGACTTACCCAAGTCTTTCTGGGACTTCGGTATCCCGTGACTTTGTGGAATTTCCATCGACTTTCGAAGAAGATTGGGCGGCCCACCCTAAAGTGTTAGCCAACTACGCCAAGCACTACGAAACAGGCAAGCCTATCCCTGATGAGTTACTGCAAAAACTATTAAAATCCGGCAGCTTTAACCAAGGCTTCGATACGTTAGAATATATGGCTGCGGCGCTAGTGGATATGGAATGGCACTCATTAAGCCCTGATGCACCATTGCAAGATGTAGCGACCTTTGAGGCTAATGCGCTGAAAAAGCACGGCTTAAATATCACCGCCGTACCACCACGTTATAAGTCAACTTACTTTGCCCACGCCTTCCCAGGTGGTTACTCAGCAAGTTACTACGCGTATATGTGGAGTGAAATTTTAGCGGCTGACGCCTTTGCCTATGTGCAAACCCAAGGCGGCCTAAACCGTGAGATCGGCATGAAATACCGTAAGACCATTCGCGAAGTGGGCAACAGTATTGCGCCAATGGAAGCTTACAAGAACTTCCGCGGCCAAGAGCCTACCACTGAAGGTTTACTCAACCGCCGTGGGCTCAATCAGACTCAGTAATTTTAGATACTGAGTAGATAAAAATCAGCCAGCATAGTTGCTGGCTGATTTGTTTTACATTCTCAAGATAAGAGCGAAGTTAAATCACGGACTTATAAAGCCGTACTTTTGGATTTAATGCGCAAACCAAAAATCGTCAATACAAACAATATGCTACAAGTCACTAATCCTGCATTGACCGATTCAGTTAAGCCAAGCACTACGTAGCCGATCATGCTGATCAGCGCAACGATTACGGCGTAGGGAAGCTGCGTCACTACGTGGTCGATATGATGGCAACTGGCCCCCGTCGACGACAAAATAGTGGTATCAGAAATCGGTGAACAATGATCACCAAATACCGCCCCCGCTAATACCGAAGCCAGCATAGGTAACATCATAGCTGTGTGACTGCCCATCGCCATATCGGCGGCAATCGGCAGCATAATCCCGAACGTACCCCAACTGGTTCCTGTAGAGAATGCAGTCAGGCCCGCTAACACAAACATTAATGCAGGTAAGAAAGCAAAGGGAATATTCCCAGTGGCTAGGCTAGCCATAAACTTACCGGTTTCAAGCTGGCCGATCACACCTGCAATGGTCCAAGCAAATAACAAGATGTAAATCGCAGGCAACATAGAGCGAGCGCCCTGCACTACACCTTTTAATACCATTGATTTTTCAACGCCTTGCACTAAGTTAAGTACCAGCGCAACCGCTAAACCAATCAGGGCACCAAAGAACAGTGATGAACTCACATCGGTTTTCTCGAAAGCAGAAATAATATTAAATTCAATGCCTTCTTTAGCTAATACTTGAGCACCGCTATCGATCATAAAATACAGGGTCGCAAATACCAGTACTGTGATAGGTAGGAATAACCCAAGGATTTTACCTGTTTCAGCTTCGGGTAAATCAGCATTAGCACCTGGCGGTAAACCTTTAGTCTCATCGTATAAATTACCGCGCATGGCATTTAATTCATGTTCACGCATAGGGCCAACATCTAAGCCCATAAACGCCACACAAAGCAGTAATAATAAAGAGAATATTGCGTAGAAATTCATAGGGATCATTTGAATAAATACACTCAAATGACCAGAGTCCGCAAAACCATGTGCTGTTAATATTCCGCCAATTAACGCAATAATATAAGCGCCCCAACTTGATACCGGTGAAATGACACAAACTGGTGCTGCGGTAGAATCTAATAAATAAGCTAACTTAGCGCGGGAAATATGGTAACGGTCGGTAACAGGCCTTGCGACAGACCCAACGACTAAGCTATTGAAATAATCGTCAATAAAAACAACACAGCCTAAAAACATGGTCAGTAATTTCGCATCGCGCTTATTACGAATATGTAACCTTGCCCAATCAGCAAATGCCCGTGCACTACCACTCACAGTAATTAGAGCGGTGATCATCCCCAATGCAATCAAGAAACCGAGAATGTATAAATTCCAAGAATTTACGCCATCATCCGACCAAAAAAGTCCTTTTACACTGTTAAATAAAAACTCACCGCTGGCCACAGGAGAAAATTGATTGAGCAATAATACTCCAATCACAATTCCTAAACCGAGGGAAAGAAGCACTCGGCGAGTAAAAATCGCCAATACAATTGCAACCACAGGCGGGAGCAAAGAAAGCGCCGAATCGGCATAACTAACTACAGTCATTGATTATTTCTTCGTCAAAATACGAATGGAGGGCGACTGAACTGGTGGGAAAAGGCAATAGATACCCAAGATCACCTGTCCTATCAGTAGCGCTCCATAGTAACTATTCCTAATATCCGTATCTGGAAATACTATGGCAGTGTTGTACCTATTAGACACAACCCCAGCAGTTGATCGTGATAAATCAAACTACTTCGGCACCAAATCCTTTCGTGAACGATCAACGGAATCACCCTACTGATCACTACTGATATTTGGCGCGCCTCTACTTCTAAGAACGCCCATACATGGGCGTGAGGCTCATAAAAACATAAGCGGCTAAGCAGTTACCACCGCGAAGCCGCTTACTTTGACTTAGCTCACAAATAAAATCAACTTAAGCTTGCAATCAACTGCGGAACGGCTTCGAACAGGTCAGCTTCGAGGCCATAATCGGCAACTTGGAAGATAGGCGCTTCAGGGTCTTTGTTGATAGCCACAATCACCTTAGCGTCTTTCATTCCCGCTAAATGTTGGATCGCGCCTGAAATACCGACTGCAATATAGAGGTTAGGTGCGACAATTTTACCAGTTTGACCGACTTGCAAGTCATTCGGAACAAAGCCTGCGTCAACCGCCGCACGCGAAGCACCTACTGCGGCACCAAGCTTATCAGCCAGTTGCTCTAACATGCCGAAGTTTTCACCGCTGCCCATGCCACGGCCACCAGATACGATAATGCCAGCATTTCCTAACTCTGGACGTGCTGAAACTGTCAGCGCTTGAGACACAAACTGAGCTTTGGCTTCAAACACTTTATCCAAGGTAGTCACAGCAGCATTATTACCCTGTGTAACCGCATCGAACGCACTGGCACGCACTGTCATCACTTTGATAGCGTCATGGCTTTGAACTGTCGCTAAGGCGTTACCCGCATAAATCGGGCGAACAAAGGTATCGCTACTCACCACGCCAATCACTTCCGAAATTTGCGCCACATCTAAAAGTGCTGCCACACGCGGTAACGTGTCTTTACCCGCACTCGATGCCGCTGCGAGAATATGGCTGTAGTTTGGTGCTAAGTCCACCAGCAATTTAGCCACGTTTTCGGCTAAATGCGCTTCATAAGCACTGTTATCGGCGACTAATATTTGCGCGACACCTTGTAGAGCTTGAGCAGCTTGCACCACTGCAACACATTGATGGCCCACCACCAATACATGTACATCACCGCCGATCGCACGAGCTGCGGTGACAACTTTAGCGGTATCCAGTTTCAGCGCCGCATTATCGTGTTCTGCTAATACTAAAATGGCCATTTAGATCACCTTCGCTTCATTCTTTAACTTTTCAACCAGCTCTGCTACCGACGCAACCATAATACCGGCCTTACGTTCAGCAGGCGGCGTTACCTTGATCACCGTTTGATGCGCTTTGAGCGTCACACCTAAATCAGCTACCGTCAGGACGTCTAATGGCTTACGTTTGGCTTTCATGATATTAGGTAATGAGGCATAACGTGGCTCATTCAAACGTAAATCCGCAGTCACCACAGCTGGCAATGGTAGATTTAAGGTTTGCATACCACCATCTATCTCACGAGCAACTTGAAGTGAATTACCTTCAACTTTAATTGCTGAAGCAAAGGTCGCTTGCGGCATATCCGTTAATGCAGCAAACATTTGGCCCGTTTGGTTATTATCACCATCAATGGATTGCTTACCAAACAGCACTAATTGCGCTTGTTCTTTTTCTTGTACGGCTTTAAGTAATTTGGCAATTGATACTGGTGCTAACTCTTCTTCAGTATCAATGTGAATCGCGCGATCAGCACCTAATGCTAATGCGGTACGCAATTGTTCTTGAACGGCTTTATTGCCGATGCTCACGACCACTACTTCAGTAGCACTGCCCGCTTCTTTTAAACGAACCGCTTCTTCTACTGCAATTTCACAAAAAGGGTTCAACGCCATTTTGAGGTTTGCGGTATCAACGCTGGTGTTGTCAGCTTTTACCCTGACCTTCACATTGGCATCAACTACGCGCTTAACAGGCACCAATACTTTCATAGGGCTTCCTTCCTACACTTTCATGTACATGGACAAAACATTGGTGATCACCAATGCAGGATAGAGCCACTTTACGTCCTGTTAACGTTAACGTCAACCAAAGTCAAACGCTTGTTTGCATTTTTAAGACTGTCGTATTGGCCACATTTTTGAACACTTATTTGCCATATATAAAAAGTTCAAAAATTAAATAATATTTAATTTTTGTTTATTGCATAATTTTATTTGATTCGAGCAATATTAGTTTCTATCATTTAGCTGTTGTTCACCATTATCCTGTAATAAAAATAGAGTGGGACGAAAATAGATATGAGCGAATTTTTAGAGATATTAACTCACGGTCGTCGTTTTAAAGCTGCTGTAAAAGATCTTAGCGTTGAAGAACTGCGTGATTTAGCGGCTAAACTAGATAAAATTTTAGTTGAACGTGAGTCAATGGAAGCAGAAGAACAGCAAGCTATTGCTGCTCGTAATGCAAAAATTGAAGAAATCCGTCAACAAATGGAAGCCGTTGGTTTATCAATCGACGATTTAGGTGGTGTTGCAGTTAAAGCCTCGAGCAAGAAACGCGCTCCTCGTCCAGCGAAATACCAAATTGAAGTTGATGGCGAAGTGATCCAGTGGACAGGTCAAGGCCGTATGCCAACAGTATTTAAGAACGAAGTCAATAAAGGCCGTTCTATGGATGATTTCTTAATCTAATCCAATACCGTAATGGTAATGACAATAGCCATTCGCTATTATCATTGAGTAACATAAAAAAGCTCGCGCCCTGCGAGCTTTTTTATGCCTATCCCACCCCGCCCATTGTCATTCAAGTAAATGCTTAAATTGCGTTACAATTCATCTTTAGTATTTACATCTACTTTAGGTTACTCTTTATTCACCCTCCGTCTAAGTGAATAAAAAATGCAGATAAACAATAAGATAATAATAAGCTGCGGCATAATAAGTAGTTTTGTATCTCAACCCATTTTTGCCGAGGCCAATCCCATCACCCCCGTCAATAAGTTAACTGCATTGACCAATGCAGAATTAATTCTTGCACCGGGGAAACGACTCTCAAATGCCACATTATTAGTTGAAAACAATCGGATCAAAGCCATTATTGACCAAGGTGATATCCCCGCAGCGGCACTAAAAGTCGATCTCAGTGGTTATACTATTTATCCCGGTTTTATCGATCCTTTTACCGATTATGCTATCGAGTTTGAATATCCCAAATTGCAGCTCACTCGTCCGGTATATGATATTAAGCGTATTGGCGGGAATGCTGAAAATGGTGCAATTCACGCCGAAAAAGAATGGTTTAATTACATTTACCCCAATAAAGAACGCGCACGAGATTGGATCAATAACGGCTTTACCAGTGTACAAAGTAGTAAACTCGATGGTATTTTCCGAGGCACGGGTGTCAGTCTTTCACTCGCGGACAAAACTGCCAACGAGGTAATTTATCGGGCGCGCAGCCAACCTTTTATGGCCTTCGATAAAGGTACGTCAGAACAAGACTACCCCAATTCCCTCATGGGTAGCATCGCGCTTATCAGGCAAACCTTTGCTGATGCTAACTGGTATAACCAAAATAAGCACAAATCGGTTAATAGTTCAGCTACACCTCAAATTGAATTTAATATTGCCTTCGAACGTTTAGATAACTTAGCCGAGAAACCAATCGTATTTGAAACAAAAAATCTGAACGATTTGTTGCGTGCAGCGAACCTACTCAAAGAACATAAGCAGCCCGCCAACTTACTCGCAAGTGGCCAAGAATATGCTCGGATCAACGAATTAAAGGCTTTGAATTATCCTTTAATTCTTCCTCTTAATTACCCACAAGCACCCGATGTGGGTACCGATGATGCCGATCGCGAAGTCTCCCTTGCAGAACTCAGACAATGGGAGCGCGCGCCCACAAACCCTGCCGCAGTAGCAAATGCAGGTATCCCCTTTGCGTTTACCCAATTTGGCATTAAGACCGAGGCGTTTTGGCCACGCCTTCGTCAAGCGATTGCGCAAGGACTCAGCGAAGATAAAGCCCTTGCGGCCCTCACCACTCAAGCTGCTGAAATGGCAGGAACCGCTGACTTGACCGGTAAACTTGCCGCGGGCTATATGGCGGACTTTGTCATTACTAAGGGCAATATTTTTAAAGACGGACAGATTTACAGTGTCTGGCTACAGGGACAAGAACAAGCCATCCGCTCACTTTCACAAGCTAAGATGTTGGGTGACTATCAGCTGACGTTGAATAATTTAACTTTAGATTTGAGCCTTGAAGAAGCAGACAAAGCAGGTAAAACCACTTTGCAAGGAAATCTGAGCAGTGGCGAGAAGAGTATTCCACTCACCAACCTCAAGCTTGAAGACGACGGCCGCGTCAGCTTTAACGCCAATTTAACTGATGCAGGCATTCATGGGATCAGCCGTTTTACCCTCTGGTTTGCCAAAGACGGCATTCAAGGCCGGATGGTAGACGCCCAAAGTCGTAGCATTAATGTTGCTGGTATTGCCCTTACGCCTCCGCCAAAGACGGAGCAAGTAAGCACGCCTAAAGCCGATGCATCGCAAACTTTAGTGAGTCAACTTACCTACCCTAACGTCGCCTATGGCTTAAATGAGGCGCCCAAAGCAGAGAAACTCCATATTAAAAATGCCACCCTGTGGACCTCAGATAAACAAGGTATCTTGGAACATGCGGATCTGCTAATGGCCAATGGCAAGATTGAAAAAATCGGCCAGCAACTCAACACGCCTTCTGGATATCAAGTCCTCGATGCAACGGGCAAGCACTTAACAGCGGGTATTGTCGATGAGCATTCCCATATTGCCATCAACGGCGGCACCAACGAAGGCACAGACGCAGTCACCTCTGAAGTGCGGATTGGCGATGTGATTAATCCTGAAGATGTCTCCATCTATCGCGCACTCGCGGGCGGCGTGACCAGCGCACAATTACTCCATGGCAGCGCTAATCCTATTGGTGGCCAATCCCAGTTAATAAAAATGAAGTGGGGAGAAAGCGCAGAACAGCTAAAGTTTGCCAATGCACCTGCCAGTATCAAATTCGCCCTTGGCGAAAACGTCAAACAGAGTAACTGGGGCGAAAAGTTTGTGCAGCGCTTCCCGCAGACGCGCATGGGGGTAAAAGCCTTATTTGAAGAAACCTTCGATGCAGCACTCGCCTATGAGAATGCGCTGAAGGATTATGATGATTTACGCAGCAGTGAGAAGAAGAAAACCCTCGCACCGCGCCCAAGTTATCGCCTGCAGGCGGTGGCCGAAGTGCTTAAGCAACAGCGCGATGTGCATATTCACTCTTATGTACAGTCGGAAATCTTAATGTTCCTGCGCTTAGCCGAAGCCTACCACTTTAAAGTGCAAACCTTTACCCATGTGCTTGAAGGTTACAAGGTTGCCAGTGAACTGGCTGCCCATGGTGCGGGTGCCTCGACCTTTGCCGATTGGTGGGCCTATAAGTTCGAAGTCTATGATGCTATCCCGCAAAACGCGTGCCTAATGCAAAAACAAGGTGTGCTGACGAGTATCAATTCCGATGACTACGAAATGCAGCGCAGACTCAACCAAGAAGCGGCTAAGTCAATGATGTATTGCGGAATGTCAAAGGAAGATGCCTGGAATATGGTGACCATCAACCCAGCGAAACAGCTCAGAGTCGATGAGTATGTTGGCTCACTCACCCCAGGCAAAATGGCCGATATTGTGCTTTGGAACGCCGAGCCGCTGTCGATTTATGCCAAAGTGACCCAGGCTTGGGTTGAAGGCAAACGCTACTTCGATCGCGACCAAGACCAGCTTGCCCAGCAGCAAGTGGTGGCTGAGCGTGCCGCTCTTATCCAAAAAATTCTCAGTAGTGATGATAACGCTAAGGCGGGTGAAAAAGTTACACCGCTTAACGAGCCACAATGGCACTGCGATACCCATTATCAGGCTTGGGGCCAACATCATCAGGGAGCAAAATAATGAAGCACTTACCCACAACCTTGCTGCTGTCGACACTGGCCATCACCTTGTCCGTGCAGGCACATAATCTCATCCCTACGCCTAAACAAACTCACGGTGTGTTGATTAAAAACGCCACTGTGCATACGGTCATCCAAGGGGTACTAACCAATACCGATGTGTTGATTGAAAACGGTAAAATCAGCGCGCTAGGGCCACAGCTTAGCGCCAATGAGGCTGATGGCCAAATGCAGATCATCGATGCTACGGGTAAACATTTATATCCAGGCCTTATTGCACTGGATACCAGTCTTGGCTTAGTGGAAATCGAGATGGTTCGCCCGACCGTAGATAACGCTGAAGTCGGTGACTTTAACCCGCAAATTACTGCAGCAACGGCTTACAACCCTGATTCGGAGTTGCTGCCAACCATTCGCTATAATGGCATCACTCACGCACAAATTGTCCCCAGTGGTGAGGGATTAGCAGGGCAATCGGTAGTCGTAGACCTCGATGCGTGGACCATTGAAGATGCATTGCACCCAAGTGAAGGCCAATTTCATGTTTACTGGCCACAGATAAAACGCATGCCAGAGGATGAAAAAGGAAAAGCCAAAGCGATTGAAAAAAATCAGCAGGCGATCAATCAACTCATCACTGCCTTTGAAGATGGTTACCGCTACTTTTTGAGCCAAAATACACCGGATGCCGACCACAAGCCTAATCTGCGTTGGCAGGCCATGTTGCCACTGTATCAAGGTAAAGCAACGCTATTTGCCCACGCAGACAGTGTTAACCAAATCGAGCAAGTAATTGCCCTGACTAAAAAATATCAATTTAAATTGGTCATTGTCGGTGGTTATGATGCATGGCGATTAGCTTCAAGTTTAAGGGAGGTGAATGCCAGTGTGATTTACCCGCACACCCTAAGCCTACCTAAACGCACAGATGAACCGGTAGATTTACCGTTTAAAATCCCGTCGTTACTTGCGAGCGCAGGCATTCCCTATGCGCTTGGTTTTTCATCGGATTGGAACAGCCGTAACCTCCCCTACGCCGCAGGTTACAGTGCTGCTTATGGCGTTACACCCGAGCAAGCGTTAAAGTCGGTAACCCTAGATGCGGCAAAGCTGTTAGGGATTAGCGATTTGGGCGCCATTGCCGTGGGTTATCAGGGCAGCATTGTCCTCAGTGATGGAGATATCCTCGATCCCATGAGCAGCAAAATTGAGTCGATTTGGATCGAGGGGCGACAAATAGATCTGAATAATCGCCACCAGCAGCTTTATCAAAAGTATCTTAAGCGATAGAATTTGCTGAGATAAATCGCACCGCGCAGTCCATAGGACTGCGCTTCTATCCCCTTAATCTCAGGTCAAATCATGAAAATCATCCTCTCAAGTGCATTAGTGCTCCTGCTTAGCGCCTGTGCCAGCGACTACAGTTTTAATAGCAATTTAGACGGTGAGGCGATTACTGACTATTTCAAAGCGGGCGATGTTACGCTATTTGAAGGTGATAGTTTGCCTAAAGGCCACTATGAATTAAAAGGCCTAGTGCAAGGCGAATCCTGCCAAGCCGATGTGAATGGTGTGCCAGCATCCTTAAGCGAAGCGAGAACCGAAGCCCGCCGTGCTGCGGCAGACAAAGGCGCCAACGGCATTATCATCAAACAATGCGTGCTAATGGAAGAAGCTGCACAAGGTTGCATCAGCCGCGCGTTATGCGTCGGCCAAGCGATTAAAATGGCCTCCGCCGATTAGTGTAAAGCGTGTATACTGCGCGCCTTTAGTGATTAGTGCGCATCTAACAACCTAAACAATCTGAGTTTGGGTTGTTATGCCGTTCTTTAGGTGTTTTTTGCATGACATTTACCAACCAAATTACCGCAGTGGCAACCTGCCGCACGCCCTATAAACAAAAATTTGGCATTCCAAGACAGCCAGGTTTGGTGGAAGCACGCGGTTATGTTGAGTTGGAAAGCCATGTTAATCATCTCGATGCGGTGCGCGGTATCGAGCAATATTCCCACCTTTGGTTGCTATTTTGTTTCCATGAAAATCTCGCCCAAGGCTGGAAAACCACAGTTCGCCCACCGCGTTTAGGCGGCAATGAAAAACTCGGCGTATTTGCCACTCGCTCCACTTTTCGCCCAAATGGCATTGGCCAATCCGTGGTCAAACTCCATGGGGTGGTGCAACGCAAAGGTAAAGTGTGTCTTGAGATTTCAGGCATGGATCTTGTCGATGGCACGCCGATTATCGATATTAAGCCCTATATCCCCTTTTCAGATTCGATTGAAGGTGCCGTTGGCGGCATGGCACAAGAGGCACCGAAACTGATTAGCGTTGAGTTTAGTGAACTTGCCGATGAACAAATAAACACCTACAGCAAACAAGAAGCCTATACGGATTTAGCCGTGCTTATCCGCGGCGTGCTCGGGCAAGACCCTCGTCCAGCGTACAAAAAAGCTAAGGATGACCCAAAGTTATATCAAATTGCTTTATATGATTTAGATATCTTTTGGCGGATGGCGGTCGATGGGGATGAGCGGGAATACATTCAAGTGCTCGAACTCAAACCAGGGAAATGTGGCTAAGTGCACACGCCAATCACAACCGCCAAGCCTGATTATCAAAGCCAACACAAAAAGCGTCTGTCTTGGATGCCCTGGCTGTATTTTTCACTCAAAGAAAAACACTTAGTCTGGGCTAAACCTTGGCAGGATGAAATTCAAACCAACCTTTGCGCCCTCGAAACCGTCACCATTGGTGATAACTGTTTTATCGCCCCCGAGGCACAGTTATTTGCCGAGCCCAATCGCGATATCAAGATAGGTAATCACTGCATGATTGCCGCCGAATGTTTTTTACATGGCCCGATCACCCTTGGTAATGAAGTCGCCATCAATCATGGCTGCTCCTTCGATGGCGGTCGAGTGGGGATTCAAATTGGCGATCAAACTCGCATTGCTAACCATGTGACAATCTACGCCTTTAATCATGGCATGGCGCCCGATACGCCCATTTATCAACAAGCCTCCCACTCTAAAGGAGTCGTGATAGGTAAAGATGTGTGGATTGGCGCACAGGCCGGGATAGTTGATGGTGTCACCATTGGCGACCATGCGGTGATTGGCATGGGCTGTATTGTCACTAAAGATGTCCCCGCATGGGCCATCGTCGCCGGTAATCCTGCACGGGTGATTGGCGATCGGCGAAATAAGTAAGCAGCGACGAGAATCTAGATACGAGCAATGATGAAGTCGCACCCTGGCGGCGCAGCACTTATCTTTGCTTTATCGGTTATCCAGCATCAAAAATGCTATTTGTCTCCCAGCTAGTTGAATTTAACCTAAATCCATAGGTGACATCATCAAAGCAGGTGATAAAATGGCGCCCATTCAACTCAAATTTGGACATCGGTAATGCGCGTTAGCAAATACCTACTTTCTACTCAAAAAGAAACACCTGCGAATGCAGAAGTCATCAGCCATCAATTAATGCTACGTGCGGGTATGATCCGCCGTAACGCTTCAGGTCTATACAGCTATCTGCCCACGGGCCTGCGTGTATTGCGTAAAGTTGAAGCCATTGTTCGTGAAGAAATGAACAAAGCGGGCGCGATTGAAATCCTAATGCCTATGGTGCAACCGGCTGATTTATGGGTAGAAACGGGTCGTTGGGACAAGTTTGGTCCTGAACTACTGCGTTTTAAAGACCGTCATAGCCGTGACTTCGTTCTGGGACCAACCCACGAAGAAGTGATCACTGACTTAATCCGTAAAGAAGTCAGCTCTTACAAACAATTACCGCTGAATCTTTATCAAATTCAAACTAAATTCCGCGACGAAGTTCGCCCACGTTTTGGCGTGATGCGTTCTCGCGAGTTCCTGATGAAAGATGCTTATTCTTTCCATCTTGATGTGGATACCATGAATGAAACCTATGAGGCGATGTATCAAGCCTATAGCAACATTCTGTCGCGCATGGGCTTAGCCTTCCGTCCGGTTTTAGCGGACACTGGTTCTATCGGTGGCAGCATGTCACACGAGTTCCACGTATTAGCGCAAAGCGGTGAAGACTTAATCGCCTACTCTACGGGTAGCGATTATGCCGCTAACATCGAGAAAGCCGAATCGCCAATGCCAACCGAAACGCGCGGCGCGGCGACTGAAGCATTACGTTTAGTCGATACCCCCAATGCGAAAACCATTGCTGAGTTAGTTGAGCAATTCGGTTTAGATATCACTAAAACAGTGAAAACCTTGATTGTTAAGGGTGCGACTGAAGCTGCACCACTGGTTGCGCTGATTGTACGTGGTGACCACGAGCTAAATGAAATCAAGGCAGATAAATTAGATTTAGTGGCATCACCATTAGAATTTGCCCCAGAAGCCCTGATCCGTGACGCCATTGGCGCAGGTCCAGGCTCATTAGGCCCTGTCGGCCTGAATATGCCGATCATCATCGACCACAGTGTTAGCGTGATGAGCGATTTTGCTGCCGGCGCAAACGTGGATGATAAACACTACTTTGGTATCAACTGGGAGCGCGATCTGCCACTGGCACAAGCGGCTGATATCCGTAACGTGGTTGAAGGCGAGCCAACACCGGATGGTTTAGGTACCTATGCCATGGCTCGTGGTATCGAAGTGGGTCATATCTTCCAACTCGGCACTAACTATTCTAAATCGATGAATGCGACTGTTCTCGATGAGAACGGTAAATCACAGGTGCTGCTGATGGGTTGTTACGGTGTTGGCGTGAGCCGTATCGTGGCTGCTGCGATTGAGCAAAACTTTGATGACCGTGGCATTGTATGGCCAGAAGCGATTGCACCATTCAGTGTGGGCATTCTGCCAATGAATATGCACAAGTCGCACCGCGTCACCGATATCGCCGAGCAGTTATACAAAGACTTAAGTACTGCGGGTATCGATGTCCTGTTGGATGACCGTAAAGAGCGTCCAGGCGTGATGTTCGCCGATATGGAGCTCATTGGTATTCCTCACACTGTGGTGATTGGTGATCGCAATATCGACGCGGGTGTATTTGAATACAAAAACCGTCGCACCGGTGAAAAACAAGACGTGCCATTCGACCAAATCGTCGATTTCTTAAAGAATCTGCAAGCTTAAGCCCTGTCTTTTGCGCTGAATACACATTCGCCAGTATGAGTTAATGGCTTACCATTAACCTCTCAATACAGCAACGCACTTAGGTTTAACTTAAGTGCGTTTTTTATTTCCCGTCTGTTGATGGCAAACAAGCTCTCAAGTGCTTGCCTTTGACTCTTCTCATCAAAAACTAAAGAAATGTCATTAAGATAACTGCTCAGACTTGCTTTTTTAGACAAGGCATTGCTTTAATAAAATCATAATAACAAGTCGTTGAGTATTAAGATTGCCAACATCAACAGCATTAGTTCTCGGTGGCGGTGGCGCTCGTGCCGCCTATCAAGTGGGAGTGTTAAAAGCACTGGTCCAGCTTTATCCTCGCAACCATGGCATTCCCTTCAAAATCATATGTGGCACTTCCGCTGGTGCCATTAATGGTACTTCAATCGCCACCCATGCCTCATGTTTTCACTTAGGTGTCAAAAAACTCGAATGGGTATGGCGTCATTTTGAAACTAGAAAAGTGTACCGAGCCACTCTTCCTGGCGTGTTAAAGCACCTCTCAAAAATGGCGCTAAAGGGCTTACAGGACGACAAGGTCAATACAGATGCTGGCAGCCTGCTCGATAACGAGCCTTTACGGCACTTATTGAATGAACTTATCGATTTTAAAAGAATTGATCGCAATATCCGCAACGGCGCTTTAACCGCTCTGAGTGTCGATACCTCCTGCTATAACAACTCGCGTTCGGTGACGTTTTTTCAAGCGGCACGAGATATTGAAAACTGGACCCGCGCCAGACGCAGCGGGGAGCGGCGCATGTTAAATACCGAGCACTTGTTAGCAAGCTCAGCCATTCCCATGGTGTTCCCGTCAATTAAACTTAATCAAGCTTATTATGGTGACGGCTCAGTCCACCAGCTCGCGCCGCTTTCAAGTCCAATCCATTTGGGGGCTAATAAGCTATTGGTGATAAACCTAGACAGTCCCCATAAGCATTTTCCGATGGAGCTAGAATATCATCCGAAGACTGCGACCATCGCGGGTCATCTGTTGGATACTATCTTTTCTGATACCTTAAATAGCGATTTAGAACGCCTAGAGCGCATAAATCATACGCTTTCCCTTATTCCAGAAGAAAGCCGTGCGCAACTATCATTACACCCCATAAAAACCTTAGTGATAAAACCCAGCGAAGATTTAAGTAAAATCGCCGCCCGCTTCTATGACGATATGCCCTGGGCAATTAAAACCTTACTGGGATTTTTTGGTATCGATAGGCAGTCTGACTCCAGTATTGTGTCTTATCTCTTGTTTGAAAAATCCTATACCAGCGCATTGATCGATTTAGGTTATCAAGACGGTATGGCGCACCTTGACGAATTGAAAGCATTTTTCAATTTAGCCTAGTGCGATGACTCACAATAAAAAGGCTAAGTAAAATCGAATTGAAGCCCGCATCTTGCCGTGTTATAAATTAAACGATGACATAATTCCTTAACCACAATGTGCGAAACTCATTAAAAATTAAGGATTATTCAGTAGCAGCTAAGCAGTAAATCAGTCTAAAGTCTGAATGACAGAATAGATTTAACATTGATCATTTAAGTTGAATCACCTATCATGCTGTACTAGATTAGCTAAAAATTAGGTTAATTTTTTCTAAAAGGGAATCACGATGAAAAAAACTTCATTAGCACTTATTGCTGCTATTTCAATGTTAGGTTCAGTTGCTGCTAACGCTAACACAACTGGTGTAGCAACTGGTGGTACTGGTGTTGGTGGCGCTACTGGTGCTATCGTTGCTGGTGGTATTGCAGCTGGTGCAGTTGTAACTGGTGTTTTAGTTGCAGCTAACAGTTCTGATGGTAGCCCAGCAGCAACTGGTACTGGTACTGGTACTGGCACAACTACTGGCACTAACTAATCTTTTAGTCAGTGTATTTAAACAACCGCCTTATTGGCGGTTGTTTTTTTTAGGCTTTTTGTAAACAAAATGTATGCTTAATCTAGCTTGAAATCACGCCATCATATATTTACATTGGTTAACAACTACTATTGAGAATAAGCAACTCGGATGCGTATATATAAAAAAATCTTTTCCTTTATTGCTGTTTCGACAGTATGTCTAGGCTTATCGGGCTGTAGCCAACGAGTTAGCGCACTAAACGATACCGCAAAGCTCGCCTTTTTTGGGAGTGACGATGTGGTTCTCTCCCCTGAGCAAGTATCGGCTAATCCTTATGCCAGCATCTATGTAAAAATGGAAGATACGGCCCAGGCATTTGTGGTTTTAGCCTTTGCAGAGCCTAAAATCAGCCTATCTTCAGTAAAAAACTCACCCGCAGCACTTGAACTTAAGTGGTTATCAGCGGATAAGGGCATGTTAGTGACAGTTAACGGCCGCCTAGTCAAAACCCATAATTTGCTCACGGGTAATTTAAGTGCTGTTGAAAGTGATGAGCCAGATCCACTGTTATTAGGATTACACTTAAGCTCCACCCCCAAAACTTGGACTCGAACCCTCGATTGGCAACCTGGTTATCATTATGGCTACCGAGCAACATCAGAATTTGAATTGATTGGTGACGAAAATATTCTAATCAATGGCGCTCCTACACAAGCTTTGCATTTTAGTGAACACGTCTCTGTGGATGCACTCAATATCCAATATCAAAATGAGTTTTGGCTAGATCCACAAACAGGCAACGTTATTAAAAGCCATCAGAAAATTGCGCCCAATCTGCCGTTTATTGATATCACCTTACTGAAGCCTTTTGCTGCTTAGTGGAGCCATAATGAGATCCTATATTACCCCGTTGGCGCTACTAGTAAGTTCAGTGTTTTTGCCATCCGTAGAAGCCAATACCCAACTTTCTGTCAGTACCTCAGCGTCTCACACGCCGCAGCTACACATTACCTATCCCGCAGCTATTCGAGTAGGACAAGCGGTACAAGATGGGTTAACACAACTTCCCCTTTATAATCAAACGATAAAAAATGAGCCAGTCTCAATTTATTGGCTAGGTGCGGCACTTTTAGATATAAAAAATACTGCAGCATTAGAGGCCACTCGTCAGCAAGTATTGCAACAATTAGCCGACATGGGAGAGCAGGTCGATAATAGTCAATATATTGCTAAACTGGCCAAATTTGCCCAGTTTTTACGCAACATCAAACTAGGCCAGCGAGTTAATCAGCCGTTAGATCTCGACTTAGTCCGGATTACCGACGCTTATAATCCGGTTATCGATGGTGATTTTTTACTGGTGCTACCACCACGACCAACTACGGTCACTGTCGTTGGCGCGGTCGCACAAACGGGTGAACAAGCATGGCAATCGCGGGCCAGCAGTAAAGATTACCTAAAGCATGCGGGTTTACTCGATAATGCTGAAGATAGCTTTGTGTGGATTATTCAACCCGATGGCAATGCGATAAAACAGCCTATCGCCTATTGGAATCATCAGGCTCAGGATATCGCCCCTGGAGCAATACTCTTTGTGGAGTTCACGGCGCTGTTTGCTGACCATGCCGAATTAAATAACAATATTATTGAATTACTCAAAAATCGGGCTCTGTAATGAAAAAGTCAACTCCCACTTTGCATACGTTCGGGCGTTTATCTGCGCTGTCATTAGCACTGCTACCGTTATTACATGTTAGCGCCGATGAATTTTCTTATCCAACACTCTTACCTTCACAGTCAGATTTTGGTGGCGTAGGTCTAATGCAAATGCCTACTGGCCGCATGGCACCAGAAGGTGAGTTTAACTTTAAAACCACTTATAACGATGAATATCAGCACTTTAGCGCCTCTGTACAGTTATTCCCATGGTTTGAAACCACCATTCGCTATACCCTAGTGCAAGATCTGCTTTACAGTAGTGATCCTACTTTCAGTGGTAACACAAAATACACAGATAAAGGCATCGATTTTAAGGTTCGTCTACTCGAAGAAAGCAATTGGCTGCCTGAAACTTCTATTGGGGTGCGTGACTTTGGCGGCACTGGCTTATTTGATGGTGAGTTCATTGCCGCAACGAAACGAGTCGGCCCATTGGATTTTACCCTCGGCATTGGCTGGGGTTATATCGGCAATAGCGGTAATCTTACCTCGGACAAAAAAGATCTTAATTACAACTGCGACAGAGATACCTCCTATGGTGGTAAAGGCGGAACAGTAGATTACCAACGTTGGTTTAAGGGCTGCGCAGCCCTCTTTGGCGGTATTGAATATCAAACCCCGTGGGAGCCTCTTCGCTTAAAAGTGGAATATGATGGTAACGACTATCAATCAGATTTTCCCGTAGTGGCTGGAGCCACCAAAATCCCTCAGGACAGCAAATTTAACTATGGGATGCTCTATCGGTTTGGCAACTGGGGGGATCTGCATTTAAGTTATGAGCGCGGTAATACCTGGACGCTCGGCTTTAGTCTGCAAACCAATTTTAATACCTTGTCGCAGATTAAAACCGATCCTGCTGCCGCTAAATATAAGCCGCTTCCAGCTGCGCCATTAACCCTTACGCAAACAGAATCCTCCGCACCGATAAACACACCAACAGTCGAACAAGCGACTGTTGGTGCTGATACTTCCGTGACTCACGATTCGAAAGTGCAAAGTGCTGAAGTAGTCAATCTAGAACCAGTAAACACGCCTAATCAGACGATGGCGGAAAGCCAAGTGGATTGGAACAAGGTCGCTCAAGACTTACAAACCATCGCAGGTTACGCAAATGCCAAAATTTATCTGGATAAAGACAGCATTACTGTCGTCGGTGAACAAACCAAATTCCGTGATAGAAATGAAGCACATCAAAGAGCGGCAACCATACTCGCTAATAGCACTGATGCAACTCGTATCAAAGAGTATAGGTTGATTGAAACCCGTTATAGCCAACCGATAACCGAAACCCGGATCGATGCTCAAAAATTTGCCCAAGTGGCAAGTTATGGCTATTTGAATGCTAAAATCACTGATGCCAGTGTTGTGAGTGTTCCCAGCTTACCACAGGGAGAACAAGTCAATAACACTGACAAAGATTGGTTAGATAAGCTTAGCTTCGATGTTTCGCCCACCATGGCTCAATCCTTCGGAGGCTCTGAAGGTTTTTATATGTTCAATATTGGGGTAACAGGCAGTGCAAATTATCGCTTTACCGATAATTTTGATTTTTCAGGTTCCCTTTATCTGAATATTTACGATAACTACGATAAATTTTTATATGAAGTACCACCAGATACTAACGATCTAAAACGTGTTCGTACACTTATCCGTCAATATGTTAGTGATAATCCAGTGAGGGTGAATAGCCTACAACTGACCTGGATGGATAATTTAACCGATAATATCTCCTATCAAGCCTATGGCGGTTATTTAGAAATGATGTATGGCGGTGTGGGTGGTGAGGCTCTTTACCGTCCTCTAAACAGCCAATGGGCCTTTGGTGTTGATGTTAATTATGTTAAGCAGCGCGATCCTGATAGCATGTTTGGCTTCTTTGAAGATGAGCATCAATATGACCCAATTACAGGTCGTTCATACCGTGCACAAACTGGGACGGTCACAGGTAATGCAACCGTCTATTATCAACCGGACTGGTTCCCCAATACTTTATTAAGGGTAAGTGCGGGCAAATATTTAGCTGAGGATAAAGGGGTAACCGTTGATTTTTCAAAACAATTTGATAGTGGTGTGATTGTGGGCGCATTTGCGACTAAGACCAACCTTTCTTCTGAGGAATATGGTGAGGGTAGCTTTACCAAAGGCTTCTACATCTCTATCCCATTTGATTTAATGACGATTAAATCAACTCATAGTCGTGCGACAATCAGTTGGATGCCGCTCACCCGCGATGGTGGTCAAATGGTCGGCCGTAAGTATTACCTCTTTGATAATACTGATGCTCGCTCACCTTGGTTCACTCGCCCCAGCACTGAAAATAAGCCTGTAAAATAACTGAAACCGCCGTTAGCGTTTAGACGCTAACGGCGGCATTGGCATCTCTTGCGGAAAGAATGGGTCTGTTGTTTAACAGTGGCCACTCAATCGCAAACTCGGCACTATTCCAAGCAAGTACATATTCATCATCCGGCGCATAATAATCGCTGCAACGATACAACACATCAGCATACTCACTTAACACATAAAACCCGTGGGCAAAACCCGGGGGGATCCACATTTGCAAATGATTATCCGCAGAAAGAATCCTGCCAACCCATTTGCCATAGGTCGCGGATTGTGGACGAATATCGACGGCAACATCAAAAATACTGCCAGCACACACTCGGACTAATTTGCCCTGCGGATATTGTTGCTGGTAATGCAATCCACGCAATACATGCTGCTGCGAGCGACTATAGTTATCTTGCACTAACGCTGGCGCTTCAAATCCGCGACTCAGCAAGCATTCAGTAAAATACGCTTGCCGAAAAGTTTCCATAAAAAAGCCACGCTCATCGCCAAATACCTTAGGTTCAAAGATAAGTACTTCAGCCAGCTCGGTTTCAATGCACTTCATTAAACACCTGTTTATTTAATAAACCTAAAAGATACTCACCGTAGCCACTTTTAAATAAAGGTTGGGCTAAGGTAGCTAGCTGCGAGGCATTAATCCAGCCACAATGGAATGCCACTTCCTCCGGGCAATTCACTTTCAAGCCCTGTCGTTTCTCAATAGCGGCAATAAATGACCTTACCGACCATTAAATCCAACATTCAAAATGCCTTTTCTCATTGATATATCGAGGATTAGTGGATTGAATTAAGGCGAAGATTGTAGCATATAACTGCAAGCTAAGCGCAGCGCGGCCAATGGTTTACGAGAAGAGGCAGAACGTCGCTATGCGACTTCTAGGCTTATAGGTTCTAAGATTCTAGATTCCGCCTTATTTCTCAGGAAGTTGTATGTCGACTTTTACGCCTTGGTTAGGCGAAGAGGTCAGAATAATACTGCCATGGAGCTTTTGGGTAACCAAATTGTAGATAATTGACATTCCTAAGCCTGTGCCGCCATCTTTGCGAGCGGTGGTAAAAAAAGGCTCAAAGGCTTTCATCTTGACCTCATCAGTCATGCCGACACCATTATCTTGATAACTCATGAAAACGTTCGAGCCTTGCTGTTCAACTCGGATAGTAATTTGTTTATCACCAGCAAAATTGTCAGGAAACCCATGCCGAAAGCTATTGGCAACTAGATTGGTAAAAATTTGCGCTATTGCCCCAGGGTAAGACTCGATAAAAATTTGGTCATCAAGGTCAACGGTTAAGGTGATATTCTTCTTACGCATTAATGGCCTTAATGAGCTAAAAATCTGGAAAAGATAAGTCTTTAAATTAAATCGCTCACGTTCAAGTACCGACTGATCCGCCGCGGTCCGCTTAAAGTTGTGGACTAACTCCGCTGCTCGCGCCAAATTTCGCTCTATCAGTCCCAAACCATCTTGCATCGTATTGATAAAGTTTAAAAACTTATCTTCGTCGAGTTCATTTTGCTCAAATGTACTTTTTAGCAATGCGACCTCATCTAAACAATGAGTTACTGAGGTAACAGCAATCCCCAAAGGCGTATTGACCTCATGAGCAACCCCTGCCACTAAACTCCCTAAAGCCGCCATTTTCTCATTTTCAATCAAATGATGTTGTGTCGAACGTAAATCTGCCAATGCGGTTTCCAATTCTTGAGTTCTTAATTCAACTTGCGCTTCCAAATCCGCATTAATGGCTTTTAATTGCTGCTGATAATCTAAAATTTCCCTTGCACTCATTGCCCGACCAAATAAATCGGCCAAAGCAGAAGCAAAGGCTTTTTCATCGCGGGTCCATTCTCTTGGCTCACCTTGATGTTCAGAGCAAATAATGCCCACCATCTTACCGCGATGACGGATAGGGCTATCTAATATGGAGGTAATACCATTAGGCACTAAGTAAACCTTTACAAACTCATGGGTTGCTCTATCGGTTTGAGCCTGATTAGCCACTATCGCTCTTTCATTATCTAACAAACTGAAATAATAAGGATAATCAGCACGCGTTAAGACAAAAGCTTCTTGTCTTTGCATATTATCGAGCAGGTAAAAGCAGTGCATACTTTGATGATCTTCAGTCCATAACCAAATACTGGCACGGCTGATATTTAAGCCTTGGCACACTGAAGCAACAATGAGTTGCGATGCCTCAGCTAAATCGCCGCCATCAATAATTGAAGAGCGACTCACGTCAAATAAAATCCTATCTAACATCCGCGTCATAATGATGGAGTTCTCCGCGTGGCTTCGCCAGACATTGAAATCTGACAATAGCTTCAGTAGCCAATGCTTATGCAAGAGTCTTAAGTACTAACCTTAAAGTGATAGTCTTTAGTATAGATTCTATCTGCAAACTCACTAGGTAGATTACTCTACAGAATAGCATTTCAGCGCTTCTCGTTCCCCCTGCTCAACTGCGATAGCACCATATTCTCGGATTTAACACTATAGCAATGAAGCCGTAAGCGCCGCTGAAATTAAGCTCCCAAATGCCATATCGAGCATAGCCTTAATGCCTTTAATATGACCCCTTAGCATAGTAAATAAGTTTGGTGCCATCGTAGATGGCGGTTATCATCCCTAATATCAATAAATCAGAGGCTTGAGATGAATATGCAACGTCCACTCTTTACTATCGCCTTAGTAGCAATCATGGCAACCGCTTGCAGCGATCCGCAACATGCAACAGATCAAAACTCCACAGCCAATACAGAAACTCAAAAGACCATCCCCCTTGGCGATACCAGCCAAAATGCACTCGATTGGCCAAGCATGTATGAAGGTGTTTTACCCTGTGCGAGTTGCGAAGGTATTCAAACCACGCTAACGCTACTGGCAGATAACAGCTTTGAATTAAAAAGTATTTATTTGGGCAAAGATGAGAGCATCTTCAAGGTGGCAGGAAAATTTGACTGGGATGGCAAGGGCTCAAAAATTACTTTATCCGATGGCAGTAAATACCTCGTCGGTGAAAACCAGCTATTTATGCTAGATAACGAAGGCAACCGGATCAGCGGCGAACTGGCTGAGCACTATATATTGAAAAAGAAAGGGATGTAGAAAAGAGCATTCCAGCGTGACAGTGAGAAGTTGAGTGCTCCACCCAGCTAGAACGCTGTGATTCTAGAGCAAGCTTGTCAGCGTCCTAGATTCTCACATCGGTGGTCACTCAAAATGAAAAGAGTTACTAAGACATGAACCCAGATATCCAAATTATCCGCTATCAAGACTGTGCATCGAGTTTATGGAAAAACGGCGGCGGTAGTACTAAACAACTGTTAATATCGCCAAAGGATGCTGACCTAACTAACTTTGATTATAGGATCAGCATTGCCACCATTTCAAGCAACGGTCCCTTCTCACCATTTCCTGGCATCGATAGACAGTTGTGTATCTTGGAAGGCGAAGGCGTAAAGCTGATGATGTCTAACAATGCGGCTAAATCAAGCGAGTTAGTACTCCGCCCAAACCAACCTGCATTTTGTTTTAGCGGCGAAACTCAGATCGAAAGCCAACTCTTAGATAAACAAATTATAGACTTTAATGTGATGATCAAACGCGGCAAGTATCGCGCGCATATTGAGCGGCTGGAGTTGAATGGCTCGTTAAACCTTACGTCCTATGAAACCAGCCATGACGATAAGGTTTATCAAACAAAAAAACTGTACAACAACGAGTTGCAACAATGGCTACTTTGCCTTGAACCGATGCGCTTAGTTTATCAAGATCAAATGATCCAACTTAAGCGTTACGACATGGTGCAATACCGACAAGCCCTAGTCCCCAAAGCAATGTCGCCTGAATTACAATCCCCTGCAGTTGAAGCGCGAAAAGCCAAGAGTACAGACGTAAAATTCTCCAAAGTAAACCGCACAGAAGCAGAAAAATTAACTCTAATAAGTAAGAAACAAACTCAGGTGCTACGTATAGTTATAGAATGTACAGAGAGGGTTTAGCCAGTGCTGTGCTTTTTACTGTGTCCTAGAATTCAATAGCCACATAGTGTTGTCTAAAAGGTCAATAGTCAATGCCATCCTCGTTTTTAAAAGCAAAAAAGCCAGCTACAATTTGCTGGCTTTTAATATAGTTAGCTGTATTTTACAAAAAATGCCTTAAACTGATTCTTTTCTAAACCAAGTCAAAAGTTGCCACACATTAGCAAGCGCCCAATTATAAGCGGCAAAAATAGCTAAAAAGGTAACAAACATAATGGCTTCGGGAACTTGAGCTAAATCCGCACCAATACCAATCACGGCAAGCAACAGCGAAGCCAGCGATATCCTAATCAATGTCTGTTTACGGTTATAACCAGCACGCTCAAAAATATGGTGTAAATGATCACGATCAGGTTTAAATGGCGACATACCTTTTTTAATCCTTCTGTACATAATTGCCGCCATATCCATTAACGGGATAGCGATAATATACAACGCAGTAACAGGGGAAAACACTTGCCCTTGGTGTAAATGATTACTATCCGCTTGCGTGCCCAACACCAATAACCAAACTACCGTTAAGCCAATCAGCATGCTGCCTGCATCTCCCATAAAAATCTTATCTAAAGAAGGAAAAGGCCAGCGCAGATTGAATAATAAGTATCCAATGATTGCCCCAATAAACAACAACGGCAGTAAGAACCAACTATTATCAGCCCAGTAGAATAAAAAAGCTAACGATGAAAATGTCACCAAGCTTAGCATCCCCGCTAAACCATCAATGCCATCAACCATATTAAAGGCATTAATCGCACCAATCACCGCAATGGTTGTAACAAAAATGCCAGCATAGCCAAGTTTAAACTCAAAAAAGTGCAAAATATGGCCAAATGTAGTGAGGTATAATCCTGCACCAAAAATTAAAATAGAGGCGGTGATAACCTGCGCCGCCATTCGAATGCGTACTGACAAATCATATTTATCGTCTAACACACCAAGGAAGAGGATTAACGCAGCAGAAATCAGATATAAGTTTAAGGTTTGACTTTGCGGAATAACAATACTGGATACCAGTAATACACTGCAATAGATAGATACCCCACCAATCAAAGGGATAGCACCTTCATGCAGCTTTCGCTCATTGGGTAAATCGACTAAACCAACACGTTGAGCGATAGGATTTAAGACTTTAATTGCAACACAAGTTAAACAAAAAACACTCAAAAGCGGTATGAGGTATTCCATCACTCTCTTCCTTTACTAGCAACTGATGCCAAACGACTTTAAAAAAAGTCTATTTCAAAAATATGACAATGGAGTATAGCAGGAGGTGATTTGCTAGATAAGCAGTAAATCAACATTTTTTAACCGCCCGAAAAGTCTAAACTGAACGCATAAACTTAACATGACGATTTAAAAAAGCTGTAATACGCCAAATATTACTCAATACAGTAAAATACGCTGCAAAACTCAATAAAAATGCAAAAAACATAATATATTCATCAACTTTAGCCAGCTCAGACCAAATGCCAACTCCCGCCATCAAGGTGGCCGCAGCACAAATAGCCAATAAGGATTGAAAAGATGACAAACCTATACGTTGGCAGATATGGTGTAAATGCTCGCGATCCGGCTTAAATGGCGATTGGCCCTTACGAATACGACGGATCATAATGCACGCCATATCCATCAGCGGTAGTGCAATCAACCATAGCGCAGTCACAGGGCGGATCGCTGTTGCTCTCTCACCTTGGCTTGCAACAATCAGCAACCAAATTACCGTAAAACCGATAAAAATACTCCCAGCATCGCCCATAAACACCTTAAAACGCCGCCCAAACGGAAAACCTAAATTGAGCATGATATAAGGCAACATGGCGGTGACTAACAGGGCACAAAACAAGGCAAAGTTAGCCATACCATGCCAATAAAACAGCAAACCCAAGCCGCCAAAGGTGACGGATGCTAAGCCGCCCAATAAGCCATCAATCCCATCGACCATATTAAACGCATTAATAGCACCAATAACCGCCACCACGGTTAGCACATAGCTAGCAAGTTCAGGTATTTGTAACGCCTCGCTCCCCATCAAATACCCAAGATTATTTAAACTACGTTCACCCAGCACTATCATTGCAATTGACACCAAGGCTTGTATCACCAAACGCAGCTTAAAACTGATGTCATAGCGGTCATCAATGGCCCCCACTATCACCAGCGCCAACGCACACCCCATATACAAATATGGCAAAGTCAACAATTCAGGTAACCACAGTAAGGCAAGCAGCATAGTCACAAAAACCGAAATCCCACCTACTAAGGGAATTTGTCCAGTGTGATGCTTACGTTCATTAGGTTTATCAACTAAGCCAGTACGTTGAGCAACCTTACGAAATACAAACAAACAGATAAAAGAAAAGAAAAAAACAAATAAAACTGCGATACTTGCTGACATAAAACCACTAAATTAACGAATAACCAAATAAAAATGGACAGTTATGAAACTGTCCAAGGGCTGCCTAACAAATCCCAATTATCTTACATTAATCAGCCAAACCAAACTCAGCTATAACCAATATATGACTAATTGCTTTCAATAAGAGCCGCCAAAACTAATTCAACAAGTGACTGGGCTGCTTCAACTGACTTTGACTCTGCATAACAACGTAATTCAGGCGCATTACCTGAAGGACGTAAATGTACAACATCGCCATTTGACAGTGTCATTCTTAATCCGTCAGTAGTGTCAACTGATAACACCTCAAACTGACCAAGAGATAATTTTGCTAAAAAGGATTTAGGTGATGCAATCCCCTGCTCAATCAGCGCAAGGCTTCGCGTCCTTTCGAAATTTTGTATTCGGTCACTTGCTGTAAAAATACTAGGCAGTTGAGCAACTAATTGTGAGATAGGACAATTACGAGCTATTGCTAAAACAGCAAGGGCCGGAAGCAGTGCATCACGCGTAGGTAGTGCACTCAAGTTCACACCATTTACATCAATATCAGACCCTAGCAAAAAACCACCGTTTGCTTCGAAACCGGCTACACGAGAGAATTGAGTCAGTAATCTAGCAAAAGCTTCTATCACATAAGGAGAGCCAATTTTAGTGCGAAAAACTTGCTTAAAAGAACCACAAGCTTCAACCGCAGAATTACAACTCACAGGAATAGCAAGCGCCTCGATCCCTAAAAACTGAGCAGCAAGTAAACATAAAATATCCCCACGAAGGTAAGTACCAGTTTCATCAGATAACAATGGTCGATCGCCATCACCATCCGTAGAAAAAACAGCATCGAGTCTGTACTCTTTCTGCCAACGCTGTGCCATTTCAATATCATGCAAACTTACCGCTTCAGTATCTATCGGCACAAATTGATCGCTACGCCCAAGACTCACAACCTCTGCACCTAGCTTTTGAAATAACTTGGCATAAAGGTCGCGCCCAGCACTAGAATGCTCATAAATCCCGATACGTTTACCTGCTAATAAAGTAGGACTAAATAAATCGAGATAACGAGCGATATAAGACGTTGCCGCAACATCAGAAACTTTGGGTAAATCGCAAATCTGAGCATCAACCAATCCAGCGTCAACAGCGAGAATAGCCAACTCATCAGCCTTTGTGATTTCGCCATCTGGGCGATAAAACTTAAGGCCATTACGATCAAATGGAATATGGCTTCCAGTAACCATAATTGAAGGAATGCTTTGCTGCATTGCTGTATATGCTAATGCTGGCGTAGGCACAACGCCGAAGTAAATTGGCTTTAAACCAAGTTCAATCAACGAGCTAGCACAAGCCTGTGCCATTGCATAACTACTCGGGCGATTGTCTATCGCTATAGCAACAGCATTAAATACAAAATTCTGCCGCATCACGCCAACAAAGGCTTGCGTGAAAGCCATGCAAACCTGCGGCGTAAACTGAGTAACTAACCCTCTTGCACCGCTTGTTCCAAAGGCAACACCACTTTCCGATAAAACTGAACTAGTACTTGGCATAAACTACTTCCCTTCAACTCGTCCATATCTATCTTCAAAACGAACAATATCATCTTCACCAAGGTACGAACCGGATTGAACTTCAATAAGCTCTAGATCAACTTTGCCGGGGTTTTCAAGTGCATGAATTACGCCTACAGGTATATAAGTTGATTGATTTTCTGTTAACAGAATATCCTTATCACCGTTAGTCACCTTCGCCGTACCTGACACCACAATCCAATGCTCGGCACGGTGATGGTGCATTTGTACCGATAACTTAGCGCCAGGTTTTACGGTAATACGCTTAACCTGAAAACGGTCGCCATTATCGATAGAGTCATACTTACCCCAAGGTCGATAAACTTCACGATGGAAAGTCACCTCTGATCGTTGTTCAGATTTCAGTTGCCCCACAATCGATTTCACATGCTGAGATTGATCTTTATGGGCAACCAACACAGCATCCTTAGTATTTACAATCACTAAGTCCTCAACACCGACTGTTGTGACCAGCTTATTACCACCAAAGACTAAGGTGTTTTTGGTATCAACAGATTTAACATCGCCATTAAACACGTTGCCATCATCGTCTTTAGCCGAAACTTCCCACAAAGCAGCAAAACCGCCAACATCGCTCCAACCAGCATCCATTGGCACGACCACAGCGTCATTTGTATGCTCCATCACAGCATAATCGATAGAATCGTCTGGACACGCCTCAAATGCAGCTTTATCAATGCGAATAAAATCGATGTCATTATTTTGAACTTGCATAGCAAGCTCGCAAGCTGAATAAATATCGGGGCGATAGACTTTTAACTCAGCAAGATAACGACTTGCTTTAAATAAAAACATGCCGCTATTCCAGTAATAGTCGCCACTCGCAATATACTCTTTCGCTGTAGATAAATTAGGTTTTTCAACAAAACCATCAACAATATATCCATGTTGACAAGCTTCACCACGCTTAATGTAACCGTAACCAGTTTCGGGTTTATTGCCGACAATACCAAAGGTCACTAACTTGCCTTCTAGCGCTAACTCAGTAGCACTATTGATTGATTGCTGAAAAGCTTGAACATTCTCGATGACATGGTCAGCAGCTAAGACCAATAGCAAAGGATCGTGACCTGACTCAACAGCTTTAAAGGCTGCTAAAGCAATAGCTGGTGCAGTATTGCGACCAACAGGCTCTAAAAAAATCCCACTATGTTTAACACCTAACTGCCTTACTTGTTCTGCTGCGATAAAACGATGTTCCTCGTTACAAATCAACATCACAGGCTCATGCTCTATACCCGCTAAGCGGCTTATAGTGTTTTGCAGCATAGTCGCATTACCAGAAAGCGATAAAAACTGTTTAGGAAAATTGCCACGAGATAGAGGCCATAGACGAGTGCCGGAACCTCCGGCCATAATAATAGGAAGTATTTCAAACATTGTAACCTACCAATTTTTTAAATTCAGATACAAATGGGCTTAGTCGAGATTCCCAAGAGTGATGATTTTCGACATAGGATAAACCAGAAGAAGCTAACTGAGAGTGAAATTTAGGATCATTGGCAACTTTTAAAATTAGATCTAAATATTGTTCAGGTTCATCTGCAACTAAAATGTCTTTATTGGGAATCGCTTCAAGACCTTCAAGTCCAGTTGAAGAAGTTATAGTTGGCAAACCTAATGCCATGTACTCAAGGATCTTATTTTGAACCCCTGCTGCAAGCCTTACACTGCATACACCAAGCAATGAATTTTCAGCAGCGAGCGCAACAGAGTCAACAGAGCCTGTTACTTTAACACCAGATATTTGTTCAAATAAATGGCGATCGCTATCTTTGATCCTACCAATAACTTTAAAGGTAAAATCACCATGTTTACGAAGCAGTGGTAACACATTCTTAGCAAACCAATAAGCGGCATCAACATTCTGAACAGAAAACATATTACCAATAAAAACAATTTGTTTTGAATCAAAACAAGGTTTAAATCTAAGGTCTGCTAGATTGACTCCATTAGAACACACAAGAACTTTCTCAGAAATGGCCGAAACTGAGGGAAATAAATAATCCTTATCATACTTAGATACTAATACTGAAATATCAAAAGTACTTGCAGACAGTTTTTCATAACGATTGAGTCTTTTTTGCTCAATACTATAAATAATTGTTTT